>JBMTIN010000105.1:0-4497 GCA_049437345.1 Candidatus Marinamargulisbacteria bacterium | reverse complement strand
CCATGGTGGCGTCGCTTGAAGACACGTTCAATACGACCATTCATCAATACCCATTCAATCAGTTGGGACAACGCGCGGTGATGGCCCACCAACTGGTGGTCAATACCACACCGATCGGTATGTCTCCGAAGGATCCGGTATTTCCCGGCATTGGTGCCATGGGCCCGGGGCAATTATTTTATGATTTAATTTATGCGCCGTGGGAAACCCCCATGCTCGCATTGGCACGATCAAAAGGGGCCGAAGGGATCAACGGCGCCTGGATGTTGGCCGGGCAAGGGGCGTTAGCGTTTGAGGCATTATTTCATCAGCCAGCCGATGCCGCCACGATGCACGGCGTAATTCGGGATGCTGCCATGGTTCATTTATGATATCCACATATTATCAGCTATTCAAAAAAACATGGGCCGTTGTTCATCGGGATCCTATTGTATTGGCACCTTACATGATCGTTTGTATGGTATTTTTTTTGATGACGCCTATGGTATCGTTTAACAATTCCAAATCGTTTATTGTTATTTTAGAGGGATGTTTTTTATTTCTGTTTATTCATCCGTTTGTGGTGAGTTTTTCGTTGAGTGTTATTCAGAAAAAAAATGTAGCTATTGCTACTCACATGACGTCGATCGTTCGTTATTTGCCTTTTTTTCTCATCATGACGGTGATTGTCCACGCATCGAGTTTATTTGCCGGATACAAATTGTCTATGTTTCAATTTACAGATCCGATATCGTTTAATGATATACCTAAAAATGACATGTTTATTATTTTTATTTGTTTTATTTTTGGTATCATAATGGCCACATTGACATGTTATTTTTACCCGATTTTTTTTACGCAGTCTAAAAATAATACCCCGACCGTATGGGGACTCATTCTACAAAGCATTCGGTTTTTTTGGCGGTTTAAATGGATTACGCTCATGGCCATGCTCTATTTTTTTCTGACCGTTACCATGTTCAAACTATTCATCCTTCAATTGATCTTAGTGATTATTCCGGCCGGTGGGAATGAATTAGTTATTTATTTGTTGCATGCCCTTGAGCGAACATTCTTTTATATTATGATGTTGCGATTATATTTGTATTTAAGGCCATTGGCTAATTTAGATGGTAGCTGATTTGTACTTTTTTATTTAAAAATGTCATCACTTTAATTTCTTTATTTATAATAACGTTTTTAAAGTCTTCGGGGAATTTGATTGAAACATCATTATCTGTATCGTGGTCCATGGGGCCTCCTTAAAATTTAATTAACCTATAATGATTATTCCCATGATCCAGAATGTTTAAACATTTTTTTGAATTGTGGGATCACTATTTACATTCATGCGATAGTTGAATATAATTTAGATACTAAAATTTGAGCACACATGCAATAAATAATCGATTCCAATGGTTATTTATTTATAAAAGATAAGAGGTAATCATGGCGACAATTAAAGCAAAACAAAAATCAACAAGTGAATCAGGTAAAAAATTCGCAAAAAGTATTCGCAACGAAGGGCGTGTGCCAGCCGTTGTGTATGGCGAAAAAAAAGACCCGGTGGCGATTACATTGGATCCAGTTGAATTTATGAAAGAATTGAACAAAAGCGATTACAAAAAAAACCAAGTATTTGAATTAAACATTGACGATAAAAATACAGAGCGTGTTATTACCAAAGAAATTAAAGTGAATCCCATTAATAATCAATTTATTCATATTGATTTTTTTCGTGTCGACGATGCGCATCCCGTTCAAGTAAGTGTGCCGATTCGGACCATAGGGATTTCGGCCGGTCAACGGTTGGGGGGCGTACTTGTGACTCCAAAGCGAGTAGTCAAAGTTGAATGCCTTCCCAATGATATTCCCGTTGATATTGGTGTCGATGTATCCGGTCTAGGGATTGGCGATAATGTTCGTGTACAAGATTTAAATATGACGGGATCTCAAATCGTTGTATCAAACCCAAAAGACATTCTTGTTAAGGTGGAATCGACCAAGCTATCAAAGACAGCAACCGCCAGTGATGACGCTGGAGCAGTCACAGAAGAGACGTCCGGGTCATAGGTAGAGTGCCTTAAGTGCCCTAGCACAAAAACAACAATCTGAAATAAACAAAGAATAAATATAGGGGGGGCATACAAAAAGGGGGATGGATTAACTAAAAAATTTTTTTGGGTGGAGTGAACGACCCTTTCCCCCCCTTGTGCAGAAGAATGGTTTAATGTGTTTGAAGAAAGTCCTTGTATTGGTCTAAGCTTCCTTTTCGATTCGGGTGCTTTAATTTTCGAAGGGCTTTTTCTTCGATTTGTCGGATGCGTTCACGGGTGACATTATATACTTTGCCCACTTCTTCAAGGGTTCGAGGTCGCCCATCATCAAATCCAAACCGGAGTTTAAGAATCATTTGTTCACGTTCCGTTAATATACTCATTAAGTTCAGCAATTCGTTCCGTAAAATGGTGCGTGATGAAAAATTTTCAGGGGATTCCATGTTTTTATCCTCAAGAAAGTCACCCAGCTGTGATGACTCTTCATCGCCAATGGGCATTTCAAGAGACAATGGTACTTGTGAGTACTTTCGTATGGCGATAATATTTTCTAAGGAAATTTCAGACCGTTCAGATACTTCTTCTTCGGTGGGTCGACGGCCTAATTCTTGCATCAGGACACGCGATACTTTTTTTACTTTATAAATAGTTTCTACCATATGTACGGGAACACGAATGGTTCGGGATTGATCCGCAATGGCACGTGTAATTCCCTGTTTAATCCACCATGTGGCATAGGTCGAAAATTTAAACCCTTTGGTATAATCAAATTTTTCAGCCGCTCGAATAAGGCCGGTATTGCCTTCTTGAATAAGGTCCAAAAACAATAGCCCTTGGCCGGTGTATTTTTTTGCAATGGATACCACCAACCTTAAGTTAGCATTAATTAATCGTTTTTTAGCTTTTAAACAGCCTTCAGCCACTTGTTTTGCTAACGATATTTCTTCATCGGCTTTCAGTAATTTAATCATTCCAATTTCACGCAAATACATTTTAACGGAATCATCTATTTCACCTCGTTCTATTTCATCGCTGTCGGTGGTGGTTTGTTTGGCTCGTTTTCGTTTGGCGGGGCTCGGAACCTCTTTTTCGGTGACAGGATCCTCAATGTCCGCCAATGAATCATGCGGAGATTGAACATTTTTAAGAATGTCTTCCGCCGTAATATACACCTCCCCAGACAACCCTGGAACAGCATCAACCTCCACATTTTTTTTATCTGGAGCGATATCAGTACTTGTTTGATAGGACATAAATTAACCTCTTTTCAAAATTTTAGAGAATACCATAATAGCAATGATCGCACGAAATTCAAGTGAATTGGTGTTGTTTTATACACCTTTTCGCTTGTAAACGATATACTATATGTATTATGTTATCGTCATTTGGTTTGAAACTCTTTCAAAAAATTACAAAAGTGGGCAAATTTGTTTTTTTTTCCTGGCGTTTAATGGGTGCATGCCATCCTCGGGGAATTAAATTACATGTTATTATGAACCAATTCGCATTTATTGGGATTTATTCATTACCCATTGTGGGATTTACGGCTTTATTTGTGGGTATGGCATTTTCTGTTCAAGTCGTCAAAGAGCTATTGCGATTCGGTGCCCCCGATTTGGTGGGTGGTGTTGTGGCGATTGCCATTTGGCGTGAGTTAGGCCCGTTATTAACGGGGGTGGTGATCGCCGGACGTGTTGGGGCGGCGATTACGGCTGAGCTGGGGTCTATGAAAGTGAATGAACAAGTGGAGGCATTAACCGTGATGGGGCAAGATCCCATGGTTTATTTGGCGGCGCCACGTGTCATTGCCCTGGTATTATTCATGCCATTATTTGTTGGGTTGGCCGACATTATTGGTTTTTTGGGAGGGTTATGGGTGGCCACATCCACGAGTATGATCAACCACGTTAGTTTTTTTATGTCCGCCAAGACCATGTTAACGGGATTTGATATTGTTTCGGGTTTTATTAAAGGGATCGTATTTGCCTTGGTAATATCCTTTAATGCAACATATTTGGGGCTAACTGTTCGTCACGGGGCGCAAGATGTGGGGAAAAAAACCATGCGCAGTGTAGTGGTCAGTATTCTGATTATTTTTGGTCTTAATTACGTGTTATCTGTGGTGTTTTTCGGCGCATGATTCATCTATCAAATATATCGACAGTATTTTCAGGGCATCATGTGCTATTCAATCAATTAAATTTAACGGTGGACCCTGGGGATAATATTGCATTAATTGGGCCGTCGGGGTGTGGGAAGAGTACCCTTTTAAGATATCTTTTGGGGGTGCTCTCACCCGATAAAGGGCGTGTTTTTGTTGATGGGGTGGCCTTGGATCAGCGAGATCAATGTCAGTTAAATCAAATGCGCTTAAGTATGGGGATGTTATTTCAATCGGCCGCCTTATTTGATTCATTTACCGTCGAAGAAAACATTGCTTTTCCGCTGATCGAAAATAACG
>JBMTIN010000104.1:0-4501 GCA_049437345.1 Candidatus Marinamargulisbacteria bacterium | reverse complement strand
CATGAGAATGAATATCACGCAAGGATCGAATCACTTGAACGAAAAAAATGATCGACAAAATCATCATTCCAACACAATACAATAAACTTAAAAACCCCGTAAAAAACGGATACAACGACGATAATATCATCAGAATTGAAAAGAAAACAATTTGTCGTTTTGTGGCTTGAATGCCGTTCGGGTACAACGGTAACATTTTTAAATGCCCGGCTTTATAATCATCGTAGTACATGATTGATAAGGCATAAAAATGCGGTATTTGCCAACAAAAAAGTGTGAAAAAAAGCGAAATCACCGATACATGTAACGGCGCATTGGCCGCAAACCAACCACCCAACAAGGGTAATGCTCCAGAAATGGCCCCAACGGGAGTATTTAACCAAGAGTATTTTTTAATGGGGGTATACGCAAACACATACGTACCAAATGTTAAAAGGGCCACACTCAATGCCAACGCATTGACTTGAAACATGCAATAAAACCCCACTAAAAAACAACCGATAATAACACCCAACGCCTCATTTTTTGACACCTCTCCCCGAGGTAGTGGGCGATCTTTTGTCCGTGCCATTAATGCATCAACATCACGCTCCATTAGCGAATTGGCCGCACATGCGGATGACGAAAAAAAATAAGTCCCCAAAATTAAAAAAAAGTACACCGACGTAAATGAAACCGTTTGGTTCGCTAAAAAAAATCCAATTGAAACCGTAAGGATTTGTGCTCGGGTAATGCCAGGCTTTGTAATCGTAAAATAGTGCTTTAATTTGTCTAAAAAATGAAACGTCATGATTTCTTTATAGTAATAGTCATTGACAATTTTTTACAGTATTAGTGATAATACTTTTCATTAATCGTAGTTATTGAAAGGATTTCAAGATGAATTTTATACCCACACTTTGGTACCTCGCCCCCCTCGCTGGGATGGTTGCGTTGATTACCGCTCGACTATTTTATGTCAGTGTCTCAAAGGAGGACGAAGGCACCGATAAAATGAAAGAAATTGCTGGATACGTAAAAGAAGGCGCCATGGCCTACTTATCTCGTCAGTACAAAATTATTACTTATGTTTTCGCCATTATTTTTGTTTTGCTGGTGGGAATGGTTCTAGCTGGCGTGCAAAATATATTTGTACCGTTTATTTTCTTAAGCGGCGGTTTGTGGTCCGGAGTTTGTGGTTATTTGGGGATGAAAACGGCCACCAACGCCAGCGCTCGTACAGCCAATGCCTGCCGAACATCCTTAAACAAAGGATTAAAAATATCATTTCGTGCCGGTGCAATCATGGGGTTGGTTGTCGTTGGGTTTGGTCTCCTAGATATCTCCGTATGGTTCCTGCTTCTTAACTACTTTTTCAACCATAATATTTTGGGAATATCCGATGCCTTTTTACCTATTATCAATGCCACAACATGGAGCCCAGCATATGCTTCATTAGATGCGTTTCAAAGCTTTAAATTTGTTGAATTAACCACCGCATTATTGCCATACGGCATGGGAGCATCGATCATGGCTCTATTTTCTCGCGTGGGTGGTGGTATTTTTACCAAAGCCGCAGATGTCGGTGCTGATTTGGTCGGAAAAGTTGAAGCTGGAATTCCAGAAGATGACCCTCGCAACCCCGCAACCATTGCTGATAACGTTGGGGATAACGTTGGCGATGTGGCCGGAATGGGGGCTGATTTATATGAATCTTACTGCGGATCTATTTTGGCCTGTGCCTCTTTAGGCGCAACACTTATGATTGCCAGCATTGGTTATGGTTGTGCCTTAAATATTCAACCTATTCTTGCCCCCATGATTGTTGCTGGTGGCGGTATATTATTTTCAATACTTGGTATTTTTACCGTAAAAACAAGTGAAAATGCAGACCAAAAAGACCTATTAACCGCGTTGCATCGTGGCACCAATATTGCCGCGGGACTAACCCTTCTATTTATTGCGTTCTTAGCATCTAAAGGATTTATTAGTTGGGGAATATTTGGCGCTGTAACCGCCGGTTTAATATCAGGAGTTTTGATTGGTCAAGTGACCGAATATTATACATCTGATCACTACAAGCCAACAAAGTCCATCGCTGAAAATTCTGTGATGGGTGGGGCAACCGCCATTATTCAAGGCATTTCTGTGGGCATGCTATCCACAGGTGTTACAGTGATTATTATTTCAATTGGGATTATTTGTGCCTTTTTATCTGCTGGTGGCGCACAATCTGTCATTCAAGGTATTTATGGCATTGCTTTCGCCGCCATTGGCATGCTATCAACGTTAGGGATTACTTTGGCCACAGATGCCTTTGGCCCGATTGCTGACAATGCGGGTGGAAACGCTGAAATGGCAGGACTTGATCCCGAAGTACGGAAGCGAACCGATGCACTAGATTCTCTAGGAAATACCACCGCCGCCACGGGAAAAGGATTTGCAATAGGGTCCGCGGCACTAACCGCCTTGGCATTAATTGCAGCATACATTGACTCGATTAAAATTTGGCTCGGTCGTATTGCCGGAGAAGGCATTCATTACATTGGTAATATTGGCTTTTCAAACAGTGCCGATATTGCAAATCAAACATCATCCATATATTTTATTCAAACTCTGGATATTAATAACCTTATTCAAATTTTTCAAATCAATGCAATTAACCCAAAATTCTTAATCGGCTTATTTATTGGTGCCATGACAGCATTTGTATTTTGTGCGTTTACTATCTTGGCCGTGGGACGTGCCGCCGGTCAAATGGTTGAAGAAGTTCGACGTCAGTTCAGAGAAATTAAAGGCATTCTTGAAGGGAAGGCAACACCGGAATATGCTAAGTGTGTCGATATCGCCACCGTAAGTGCCCAGAAAGAAATGATTGTACCATCACTATTGGCAATACTAGTTCCAATTGTTACGGGATTTGTATTAAGCATTCCAGGGGTTCTTGGATTACTGATTGGTTGTGTGGCCACCGGTTTTTCTCTTGCTGTTATGTTAAACAACTCCGGCGGTGCCTGGGACAATGCCAAAAAATATATTGAAAAAGGCGCTCATGGCGGCAAGGGAACGGATGCTCATAAAGCAGCTGTCATTGGTGACACTGTTGGTGACCCATTTAAGGATACTGCGGGCCCATCTCTCAATATCTTATTAAAACTAATGACCATTGTTTCCGTCGTATTTGTTGGTCTAATTTTAAAATTTGGCGTAGTATTATTTTAAGATGAGTAAGCGTGACAACCAATTATTTCCGAAATGGGCGAACATTGTTCCCATCATTGCCCTGATTAGCTTAACCCTAATCTTGGGAAGTGTGGTTCACCTATTTTGGTTTTGGTTTTCGCCAAAACATCTTAATGTGGGATACCAGCCAGAACAACCCATCCCTTTTTCTCATGCCACCCATGTCAATCAAGTTGGGCTGGACTGTCGGTATTGTCACTCCAATGTAGAAAAAGCGGGGCATTCCAATATTCCTGCCACTGAAACCTGCATGAATTGTCACAAACAAGTAAAAACAGATTCAAAGCACATCAAGAAACTAACCAAACACTATGACGAAGGAAAACCCATTGAGTGGATTAAAGTCCACATGTTGCCAGATTATGTTTATTTCAATCATTCAGCCCACGTTAATGTTGGCGTATCTTGTGTTCAGTGCCATGGGCAGGTCAATAAAATGGATGTGGTATACCAGGCCAAACCACTCAGTATGGGATGGTGCCTAGAATGTCATCGCGAACCTGAAAAATATTTATGGCCAAAAGAACAAGTTACTAATTTAGACTATAAACCCAAAAATCAGTTACAATTGGGTTTGGAACTAAAAGAAAAATACAATGTAAAACCAGGAGAGGCGTGTAGCGTATGTCACCGTTAGACCATGTAAAAGAATTCACAACCACTATTTTTTCGACCCCCAAATCACGGCGGGCCGCCATAAAATCCATTGCCACGGGAATGACCGTCGCAACATTATCCGGATGTGTTTCTATTCGAAAACCTAAGCAAACCATTGTTACTTACACAAATGAACCAGAAAACCTCATTCCTGGAGAACCAAACTATTATGCAACCAGCCATGAATTAAATGGGGATGTCAATGCACTGGTGGCCACCACCCATGAAGGAAGGCCAACTAAATTAGATGGCAATCCTTTATTTCCAAATAACAATGGTAGTTCTACGGGATATATTCAAGCTGAAATACAAAACTTATATGATCCTGATCGACTCAAAGAAAATCGTATTGATGGCGAAAAAGCCACGCCCACTCAAATAAAAAAACACCTTAATTTATCCAAGAAAAAAACACTGATCGTTCTACCAAAGACATCATCCATCCTTAATCAAGATCTATTGAAAACACTATCTCGTAAAAACACCCATATTATTTTTGTCGATCCTGTAAATAAAGATCAGCAGACGCATGCTATTAAGGATATGACGGGCTCTTCTGGTTACGTGGATTTTAATTTCAAAAAAACAAAATTGGACTCTGGTTCCATACCCAGTTGATTTT
>JBMTIN010000103.1:0-4518 GCA_049437345.1 Candidatus Marinamargulisbacteria bacterium | reverse complement strand
TCAAACCATTACGACCCGGGAATTGGTGCAATTGATTGAAACCGCGTTAAACAAAACGGCGATCATCACATCGTTACCCGCACAGACCGGGGACGTTGAACGCACTTTTGCGAATATTGATCACGCCAAAAAAACGTACGGGTACCAACCCACGACATCCATTCACGAGGGCATTCAACGCTTTGTGACCTGGTATCAGGCCCAAACAGCTGTTACGCCATAAGCATTTTGTTTTAGATGATGTCCCGTTTGATCAAGAACAAGTCTTGAGAAGAGGCGTTAACGGGGGATTTTGCCCTTACCCAATACATAGGATTGGAAGCCCGCGGCCGTTAATTCCTGGTGGGTGTATAATAAGCGAAAGTCAACAAATCGGGGGGTTCGCATGGCATCTCGCAATCGGGCCAAGTCCAAGCTCCGGTACGCATTCCATTCCGTCATTAATACCACCGCGTCGCTTTGTGTGGCGGCCTCGTAAGCGGAGTCGTACCCATGAATACGGTCCCCGTAGACCGATAGTGTCGCCGGCAATGCCTTGGGGTCCGTTACCTGAACACGTGCCCCGTGGTCAAGCAATCGATCGATGATCTTTAATGACGATGATTCACGAATGTCGTCGGTATCGGGCTTAAATGACGTGCCTAAAATGGTCACTGTTTTTTGGGATATATCCCCACCCAACAGTGCGAGTAATTGATCAAAACAATACTGAACTTGACGGTGATTGGCCGAAATAGCCGCCCCCACCACACGCAAGTCCACGCCCACCTGTTGGCCAATATGGTGCAGTGCATGGGTATCTTTGGGAAAACAGGACCCGCCATACCCTGGGCTGGGGTTCAAAAAATACTTGCCAATACGACCGTCCATACCCATGAGTTTGGCCGTTTGCTTAATGTCAGCACCCACGTGGTCACATAATGTGGCCAGTTCATTAATGAACGATATTTTGGTCGCTAGGAAGGTATTTGATGCATATTTGGCCAATTCGGCGGTTTCTAACGATACATGGCAAATGGGGCGAGTGTCCTTGTGCAGTCCCTTGTATAATTGCTTGAATGCGTTGAATACTGCATCGCTGGCACTGCCAATAATAATGCGGTCGGGATGAAAAAAATCATGCACCGCCGAGCCTTCACGTAAAAATTCAGGATTCGATGCCACCGAAATACAATCCCCAAACCCCGCCTCATCAACCATGCGTTGAATCCGTTGGCCGGTGCCCACGGGTACGGTGCTTTTGGTGGTGAGAATTAGCGACGTTGGCCGTGTGGTTTTGGCCAATGTTAGAAGATGATCCACGGCGGAAAATAAATACGATAAGTCGGCGTCGCCAGCGTCGGACATGGGGGTGCCGACCGCCAAAATAACCATGGATGAATCAAATATGGTGGGCGCAATTTCGGGAGCGATATGCAACCGTTTCGCTGTCATGACATGCGCTAATTTCTCTGCCAACATGGGTTCGTAAAATGGGACATTCTGTTGCGTTAAGGCCGTGTATTTATCGGGATTATTTTCAATGCATGTGACCGTATGGCCCATATCGGCAAAACATACCGCCGATACCAATCCCACATAGCCGCCCCCAATAATAGAAATATTCATGTGTTAAATGCTCCTTTTTTTTTTGAATCAAACGTGGCATTGATGGCGGCCACGGCCTTTTTTAATAATGCGGCACATTGTTCATTCGATACTTCCATTGTCGCCGATGACAATACCGTGTCAATATCGTTTTTAATTGATGCATTTAACTGTGGGGTGCAACAGTTAATTTTGGGGTGAGATGACGGTTGGGGTATTTCAAAATCATAAAATAATTTTTCATTTAACTTTTCGCCGGGGCGAAGGCCGGTGTATGTAATGTTAATATCATCGGTGGTGAGTCCCGATAATCGAATTAAATCCATGGCTAAATCGACAATGCCAATGGCTTTGCCCATGTCCAAAACAAATAATTCCCCGCCAGTCGTTACCATAGTACTGGCTTCAAATACCAAGCTGACGGCTTCTTTAATGGTCATAAAATAGCGTGTCATGTTTGGATCCGTAATTGTAATGGGCCCCCCTCGTTTAATTTGATTTTTAAACAATGGAATCACACTGCCGTAGGATCCCAACACATTTCCAAATCGTACACAACTAAATCGTGTGTTTGATTCTTTGGCTTTGTTCAGTGTCATGAGTTCACAAATTCGTTTTGTGGCGCCCATGGCATTGGATGGCTCGACCGCTTTGTCTGTGGATATAACAACACATTGGTTCACGTTCGTTGCATCACATGCATCCAATACATTTTTTGTTCCACCAATGTTATTTAAAATGGCTTGATCCGCATTGATTTCCATTAATGGGACATGTTTATATGCGGCCGAATGGAACACAATATTTGGTTTTAATTCATTAAATAATTTAGTGAGTGACGTGACCGATTTAATGTCCAAGCACGCCGGAATAATTTGAATATTTGTATCGGTCGTTATGGCATTGATTTCATTTAAAATGGTGTACAAGTGATATTCAGAATGATCCAATAGAATGATTTTTTTCGGTTTAAACTGTATAATTTGACGCGATAATTCCGACCCAATGGATCCGCCTGCTCCGGTAATTAGTACGGTTTTATTAGCAATGCGAGATTCAATTTTACTTGAATCGATATTAATTTGAGCACGCCCCAACAGGTCAAGAATGGATACATCGCGAAGGGTGTTTAATTGAACTGATCCATCGATGAGTTCATGAATACTTGGGGTGGTTTGGTAGGGGATTTGGGTTGACTTGCACATGGAGTCAATTCGTCGAAATTCATCTTTATTTGCCGATGGTACCGCAATAATGATTTGATCAATGGGGTGATGTTTGACATAATCGGGCAGGTCTTGAATTGCGCCAATGACGGGAACCTGATGAATGGTTTTATTATGATTATTTTTATTGTCATCGAAAAAACCGTGGATGACTGGTTTTTTGTGGGATTTGGTCAATTCTCGAGCGATCATTTCACCCGCATCACCCGCCCCAATAATGACAATGGACTTTTGAGTTTGCGGTGGATTCAAATGAGCTGTTTTTCTGACAATACGAATAAAAAATCGGGAGCAGAAAAACAATGTATTAAACAAAAAGAAATCAAGGATTACCCATGACCCGTGAATAATATCAAGCGGGATGTTTGCCAGACCCAGCAATAACGACGATAAAACAATCATCCGAAACGATTTTCGAATGTCACCTAAACTGGCATATCGCCAAGAAATGGCATATAGTTTGAATCCATAAAATAGGGTTACTTTACATAACCCAATGGCAACGTAAGTAAGAAGTAAAAAAGAAGTGATATCATCATACGAATTCAATAAGTGTCCGATGATAATAAAACACAAAACTTGTAGGGTAAGATCGTTGGCAATTAAAATTGATATGCGAAACTTAGGTGATACTCTTTTAATCAATCGTTCAATCATCTTAATCATTATAGGTGTGACCTATAAATTTAACCAGTGATGCACCATGTCAAACCAACCGTTCAAATTCAACCGCGGATCGAAGAATGGTTTCCAGGTCGTTGTATTGAGGCGAAAAGCCCAGGTCGTTGCAAATACGATCCGCATTGGCGATTAATTGAGGCGGGTCCCCATCTCGTCGATCGCCCATCACCACCTTAAAGTCACCAAAGAGCGATTGGGCCATGGTGACCACTTCGTTCACAGAATACCCCGCAGAATACCCGCAATTGAATACCGTGGAGGGACTTCCATTCAATAGATATTGAAGCGCCAGGACATGGGCGTGGGCCAAATCGCACACATGAATGTAGTCGCGAATGCAGGTGCCATCAGGCGTGGGGTAGTCTGAGCCAAAGATGGTCAAATGGTCCCGTTTTTTAGTCAGTACTTGTGCAATAATTTTAATTAAATGCGTGGCATCGGGCATGCGTTGACCCAATTGGTAACTGGGGTGGGCCCCTGCCACATTGAAGTAACGCAGTGCCACATACGATAAATCACTGGCCGCCGATATATCGCGCAGCATATGTTCAGTCATTAATTTGGATTGACCGTAGGGATTGATTGGAGCTAAGGCGTCGGTTTCAGAACACACCCCCGTTGACGGGATGCCATACACGGCCGCGGTGGATGAAAATATCATGTGGGGCACCGATGCTTGCACGGCCAAGGCCATCAGTCCCAGGGATCGTTGGGTGTTATTTTGGTAATATTTTATGGGGTTTTGAACACTTTCTGGAACCACAATGCTTCCGGCAAAATGAACAATGGCATGGGGCGATGTGGTGGCGATGACTTTTGCCAGGCCATCGGTATCGGCCAAATCCAATTCAATTAGGTTGCCGTATTGAATATTGGCTTTAAATCCGGTCGATAAATTGTCCACAATGGTGACGGTAGCGCCGGTATCTTGAAGTGCCAAGGCCACGTGCGATCCAATATAGCCCGCCCCGCCGGTAATTAAAATATGATTATATGAAAAATCCATACTATACCCTACCAAAAC
>JBMTIN010000102.1:0-4559 GCA_049437345.1 Candidatus Marinamargulisbacteria bacterium | reverse complement strand
ATAAAAAAGTGGCCCAAACAATGGCCCGGTTGCCCGAATTAAAGCGGGCGTTAATGCATGATACACAGGCGATTTTTGATGGGGATCCGGCCGCCAAAGGCCACGAGGATGTTATTTTGGCGTACCCTAGTTTGGAGGCCATTATGGTGTATCGTATTGCGCATCAATTGCATTGTTTGGGATTACCGTTATTGGCGAGAATTTGTGCCATTATGGCGCACCTAACCACGGGTATTGATATTCACCCCAGTGCCGAGATTTGGCATCATTTTTGCATTGATCATGGCACGGGCGTGGTGATTGGTGAAACGGCGGTGATTGGGAACTATGTTAAAATGTATCAGGGGGTCACGGTGGGAGCGTTAAGTGTGTCAAAAAGTCAGGCCAATCAAAAGCGTCACCCGACCATTCATGATCACGTCACCATTTATGCCCGGGCCACTATTTTGGGTGGCGAGACCATTATTGGTGAACATAGTATCATTGGGGGGAATGTATGGGTCACTCAATCGGTGCCACCCCATAGCAAAATTTATAATAAGGATTACCACGTTGAGCATTCTAAGTGAGATTATTCATCAAAAAAATACCGAGATAGCCGCATTAAAGCAGGCCAGGCCGGTGCCCATTGACCCTCGTCCCCTGCGCCGGTCGCTGTTAGCGGCCCTTCAAAACAGTCGCGATCTTGGGTTGATTGCTGAAGTTAAGAAGGCATCGCCATCGAAGGGGCTCATTTACACGTCATTTGATCCCGTGTCATTGGCTCAAAAATTTGAAACCCATGGGGCCACTTGTATTTCGGTGTTAACCGACGAGGTGTTTTTTAAGGGGCATCGAGATTATTTAATGGCCGTTAAAACCACCGTTTCTATTCCGGTATTGCGAAAAGACTTTATATTGGATCCACTTCAAGTCGCCGAGTCCGATGCTATGGGCGCCGATGTGATTTTACTAATATTGGATATTTTATCTGTCGACCAAGCCAATGAATTAATTGATGCGGCGCGTATCCATGGATTGGATGTTTTAATTGAGGTTCATTCGGAGGATGCCGTTAAAAAATTGCGGGATATTAACGATAAACCGATGGTGGGGATTAATAATCGCGATTTGCATACATTTTCATGTGATCGTCAACGCGCCATTGATTATTCGTCGGCGATTCTTGCGATGGACTCAACCATTCAATTGATTGCGGAATCGGGGTATGACGATGCCTCACAATTGGCCGATTTAACATTGCATGGCATTCACGGGGTACTCATTGGCGAGGGGTTAAGTTATTCGCCAAATTTGTTAGAATGGTTTCATGATGAAAATTAAGTTATGTGGGATGACCAATCGAGACGATGCGTTGAATGCCATTGCATTGGGGGTGGATGCCATTGGGTTTATTTTTTACCCACATTCACCGCGGTTTATTCCCCCTGAAAAAGTCGAAACGTTTATGTTGGATATTCCTCCGTTCATACATACCATTGGGGTGTTTGTGAACGAATCGGTGGATGCCATTAACGATATTTCAGCACGATGTAAATTGTCAGGTATTCAACTGCATGGTCACGAAGCCCCGGAGTTTTGCACGGCATTTTCGTTGCCCACCATTAAATCGATTGCCATTAAGGATGAGGATGATATAAAAAAAATTCCTCAATACAAAGGGTGTGTGAGTGGTGTATTGTTAGATACAAAGGTAGAAAATGTGTATGGGGGTACCGGAAAAACGTTTGATTGGGGATTAGCCTTGGCCGCCAAAGAGTACGATGTGCCGTTGATTTTATCGGGCGGGATTACCCCTCAGAATAGTGAGAAAGCCATTAAAATGGTGTCTCCCTATGGGGTGGATATTTGTTCAGGCGTCGAAAAAGAACCCGGTAAAAAAGACTATCATAAAATGCAAATGCTTATTGATGGCATTCATGCTATTTGATCAACATGCCGTATATTGTTCTATTATTATTTTTGGTCATTAATAGTTGGGCACAAGTCAATATTGAGCAATATCGTTCTTTTGATGCCTCTGGAACATTAAGTGATAGGTATCGGCAAACCGTGACACTTCAAACGGCCATAAAACGATCAACCTCGACATCCTATGCCCTTCGGTTGGATTATTTTAAACCATTTACCTGGGGATCGGCGGTGAATGGTTTTTTTATTTCTAAAATTAATTATGGTGAAAGTAACGGAGATACGCATACGAATGACCGATTTTATCATTTACGATTTATGGCCAGTTCGATGGTTGACGATCGTCGGTTAGAAGCCTATTTCCAATATGAAGGGCGTGAGTTTACCGCCATGGATGAGCGATATTTGGTGGGGAGCGGGCTTCGATACAGATGGGGCGAGCATATTGTGAAAGGAACCAGTATTTTGCACGAGTGGTATCGGGAATCGCCCGGAGCTATTCGCGTGTCTTTATGGCGGTTGTCGCATTATATTCAATTAAAATGGCCCTTGAATTCTTTTAACACCATTGACGCTATTTTTTATATTCAACCCAAATTGTTTCGGGGGCGAGATATTCGGTATTTTTTAGAGGCCACGTATACCAGTCAATTGACCCAACGTATTGCGTATAATGCGACCATTAGTAGTAAGTACTACAACCAAAGTCGTGTGTATCGTGGGGTTGAACTTTTTTTTAATTCGGGATTAAAATTTAAGTTGTAGTTAATACGGAAGGGAAAAATTTGAGCCTTTGCGCCGACTCTGCTACACTAATTTAAAGACATCCATAACGGGGGTATTGTCCTCAAATTAAAAATAAAGGAGTTGGCCATGAGCTTGCAAGAAATATTTGACGAACAAATTCGTCTGAATCAAAAAATAAATCCCGATCTTTACACTGAGATTGAGGATGATGAGATTAAGCGGCAACGATTTTTACAATTTGAGTTGGCATTGCGACAAGAATCGGCGGAAGCCATTGATAGTTTGAATTGGAAATGGTGGAAAAAAGATACCGATGATTGGGATAATATTAAAATTGAATTGGTGGATATGTTGCACTTTTGGGTATCCATGTGTACGGTGGCGGGATTATCGGCTGACGACGTGATTAATTTATATTTAAAAAAGAATCAGCTCAACCACAAACGTCAAAATGAAGGGTATCAGGAGGGAACGTACGATAAAAATGCCGGTGGCATTGAAGATAACCGTGTGCATGTATTGGGGGATTCATGACCACGCTGATTGATGGAAATCGTGTAAAAAAAGAATTATTAGATGACTTAAAAATAACCGTGAGTCAGTTGTCCGGTGTGCCGGGATTGGCCGTTATTCTGGTGGGCGATAATCCGGCATCCAAAGCCTATATTGGCATGAAGAAAAAAGCCTGTGATCAGTTGGGGATTCGATCGTTTGAATTTTTATTGCCATCGGATGCATCGGAACAAGAGGTAATGGACGTGATTGATACATTAAACGAAAAAGACGATGTTCATGGTATTTTGTTGCAAATGCCATTGCCCCAACAATGTGACGAACAAAAAATGCTGGCTCGGATTTCACCCGAAAAAGATGTGGACGGGTTTCACCCCGTGAATGTGGGAAAATTATTGATTGGTTTGGATACGTTTAAGTCCTGCACCCCCATGGGTGTGGCGCATTTATTGCAGGCGTATCAAATTCAAACAGAGGGGCAGCATGTGGTGATTATTGGGCGTAGCAATATTGTGGGGAAGCCCATGGCCGCCATACTAATTCAGAATGAATTGGGGGCCAATGCCACGGTTACGGTGTGCCATTCACGCACTAAAAATTTACGGGCCATTACACAACAGGCGGATATTTTGATTGCGGCCATTGGGAAGGCCTGGTTTGTAACCGAAGATATGGTAAAAGACGGGGCGGTTGTGATTGATGTCGGGATTAATCGTGTGGACAACGACACTCAACCCAAGGGCTACCAGTTGGTAGGGGATGTTGATTTTGAAACAGTGAAAGAAAAAACACGGGCCATTACCCCTGTTCCTGGTGGTGTGGGGCCATTGACCATTGCCATGCTAATGAAAAACACCGTATTGGCGTTTGAACGGCAAACAGCTGTTGCTTCAAGTTAAATGACAACGCTGGGGTGGTTGTATGTGGCATTTGCCGGTGGGGTGGCCGGTATTTGGGCTCCCTACGCCTTCGGGCAACCCTGGGGTGTGTACTGGCGGTCCCGGTATGCCTGGGGACTGTGGGCTGGAATTGTGCTGAGTGGGGTCGCGGTGTATGGCGGGCATGGGTTTCATCCGCATTATTTGCCCTTTGTTTGGGCGTTGATTGTGTTGGCCCTGGCCGATGCTAAGGACCAATCCGTTCGTGTGGTTGACTTGGTAATTACCACGTGTTTGGCCATCCCATTAATGCACCCCAGGGGGATAGTTGGGCAATTGGCCATGATTGCTGGAATTCTGGCTATTTTAGGCATACTCAAGATAGCGCTGGGGCGATTCTATGGTAAAAACGCATTGGGTGGGGCCGATATTTGGCTGATGGCCGTACTATTTGTTGCACTTCCGGGGCCTTTGGCTTTGGTGGCATTGTATGCGGCCATTTTATTGTCG
>JBMTIN010000101.1:0-4609 GCA_049437345.1 Candidatus Marinamargulisbacteria bacterium | reverse complement strand
TCTTCACTGTCTTTAGAAAATTTTAGCTCTCTTTTTAGTTGTGCAGAGGTCTTTTGCTGTTTGTTATGTTAGCATTGATGGGGAGAGTGGGTATAGAGAGTTCTTTTATTTAATTGACGGCTTACTGACATATAATGTGGTTAATGCATTAAAATGCCATTTGTTTTTTAGTTTCATATATGGCTGCAGATAAAATAATCCCTCCCCCAATAATAATATTGATTGTTAATTTTTCACCAAGAATAAGTATTGATAATAGAGAGCCCAAAACAGGTGCAAGACACGACATTGTCCCCATGGTGGTGGCTTTAAAGTGATTTAAGCTTCGTATCCATAGTGTATGAGCAACAGCCGTACAGATGACTCCGAGAATCAACACATTGACCGTATGTTGGATACGCCATGGTTCATAAAAAATACCAAGAAAGGGAGTTAGAAAAATAACCCCTATCATTTGATACATCATTAATCGTTCACCCGTATATTTTTTAACAAATGGTCGACTCAAAATATTTCGCAAAGACATTAATATTGCAGAACCAATACCAACAAGGCTTCCAAAAAACATTTTGTTTGATAGTGTTATCTCTGGGCTCATAATAAATATTCCAAATAAAACAAAAATAGCGGTTAAAATATTTGAAAAAACAAATTTTTCTTTTGTTATTAATGGTTCCAATAACGATGTTATTACTGGATACGAATACAATGAGATCATACCGATGGACACAGTTGATAGTTGTATTGACCAATAATAACTAACCCAATGTAAAATCATAACAACGCCTAAAATAACCATACACATAGCATCTTGCTTTGATTTTACGAATATAGATCGATTCGTAAATCTTAAAAACAGAAAGATACTTATGCCGGCAATAATACTTCGCCAAAAAATAATATTGATGGGGTTCCAGCCAATAATTTTTGCAAATAGGCCTGTAAATGATAACAAAAATATTGACAAATATACTTCAAAGATAACTCGTTTAAACATGAAATGAACTTTTAAATAGGCTGCACTAACTTGTTTGGGCTTGTGACCTGTGTGATATTTATCACATCACTATAGCACACCGACATTCCCACTTTTAATTAAATCTCGATTAAATATCATTAAAGTCGTCTTTACAGATGTCGTTGAAGCCCAGTACACTGTTTTTATGGACGGGGTCATTCTAAAACCAAATAAACGGCGACAGTGTTATGCATTAGAGGTCAATGCTAACGAAGATGTGATTGTACGAACACCCATAAAACCCAACAAAGCCATTGTTCGGGACCTTCTTCAGACCCATCAATCATGGATTCATGCCCGTCAGGCCGATGTCAGACGCACAAAAGAGCGACTGTCGGATTGGGATACCCCAGGGCATGTGATGTATCGTGGCAAAAAATACCGCTTGGGCGTATCGGACAACCATATGCCCGTATTTTCAAATACCCACATCAATTTACCAAAAGGCATGGACAAAACGACGTTTTTAAATAAGCAAGCCCGCATTTATTTGCCGCACCGTTGCTTGGACGTGGCAGCGTTCATGGGGATGTCGGTTGACAAGGTTCGGGTACGAACCATGCGATCGTGTTGGGGGACTTGTCATAAAAATGGCACGATTACATTGAATCAGGCCTTGATTCAGGTGCCGGACTGGGTGAGTGATTACATTATGGTTCATGAATGCGCACATCGAGTGCATTTCGATCATTCAAAGGCGTTTTGGCACCTCGTTGGGAGCCATTCAGATCATATTGATCGTGCAAAGCGCTGGTTAAAGGATCATCAAATGGCATTAATTGAATACTGATACAAATTTGGACGCTGTTTCTGGTGCCATTATTGCGATTTTTCCAATCATTCGATACTATATAGGGTATATTGACAATTTTTAAGGAGATTTTATGGCTCGACAAAAAGTAACCGTAGTAGGCGCAGGAAATGTGGGAGCGACCGCCGCCCAACGTATTGTAGAAAAACAATTGGCGGATGTTGTTCTCGTCGATATTGTCGATGGGTTGGCAGCGGGTAAAGCCCTCGATATGATGCAATCCGCGGCAACTGAAGGGTTTGACACCACAATTATTGGCGCTAGTGCCTATGACCAAACGCACAATTCCGATGTTATTATTGTGACGGCCGGCATTGCACGAAAGCCGGGCATGTCTCGAGACGATTTATTGGCCACCAATGCCAATATTGTACCAGTGTGGTGGAAGAAACAGTAATAACGTCACCCAACGCCATTTATGTGATTGTATCCAATCCGTTGGATGCCATCACATTTTTAGCATGGAAAAAATCGGGACTTCCCGCCGAACGTGTGATTGGTATGGCCGGTGTCTTGGATTCTTCACGGTATGCTTGTTTTATTGCCGAAGAAGCGCAGTGTTCTATTAAAGATGTGCGCGCCATGGTATTGGGTGGGCACGGCGATTCCATGGTGCCAGTGCCAGAGTATTCCACGGTTAATGGTATTCCCATTGATCAGTTATTACCGGCCGAGACCATCGACAAAATTAATGAACGTACCAAGCATGGCGGCGCTGAAATTGTAAAGTATTTAAAAACAGGGTCGGCATATTATGCGCCCTCGGCATCCGCGGTGGCCATGGCCGAAGCCATTTTATTGGATTCAAATCGATTGATTCCAGCCTGTGCTTATGTGAATGGCGAATATGGTATTCAAGATGTGTATTGTGGTGTGCCCGTCATACTAAATAAGCACGGAGTGGCCAAGATTGTTGAAATTGATCTTCGTGACGAGAGTAAGGAAGCTCTTCATACATCGGCCAACGATGTTAAGGCCCTTTGTCAAGACCTAATGGTATCGGTGTAGGCGCATGATCCGGTTATCAACAATTCAGAAAAAGCAATGGGTGGGCATTACAGGGTTGGCCATGGTGGGTTTTGTTTTAGCTCACTTATCGGGGAACTTTTTAATTTTTAAGGGGGCCGAGGCCTATAATGGTTACGCCAAATTTTTACACGATTTGGGGCCCTTATTGTGGGTGGCTCGACTGGGGTTACTATCGGCATTTGTTGTTCATATGGGACTGACCATGAACTTGGTTATTACCAACAAACGGGCCCGAAAAGCGCGTTATTACAAATACCAAAACCATCGCAATGAAAGTTCGTTGGCGACGCGTCTCATGCCGTTAACGGGTACGGTGATTTTTTTATATATTATATTTCATTTATTGGATTTTTCCTTGGCCGATAAGGTGGGCCTAATCCAGGGTGTTGAGTATGGATTATTTGGACTGGTAGTCAATACCTTAGGAAACCCCATTCATGCGGTGTTGTATATTATTGCCATGGCTTGCGTGGGATTGCATATGTATCACGCTTTTCAAAGTGTGTTCCAAACGTTTGGTATATTATCGGACCGTAATCAAGCGGTTGTTTCAAACGTGAGCAAAGGATTGGGTGTGGGCATTGCTATTGCGTACAGTGCTATTCCAATATATATTTTGTTGGCATTTTAGAAAAGAGGTTACTTATGGGAACAACATTAAAATCAAACGAGCCTTCGGGCCCCGTGGCTGAAAAGTGGTCAAAACATAAATTTGATATGAAATTGGTGAATCCAGCCAACAAACGAAAATTAAAAATTATTGTGGTTGGTACGGGATTGGCGGGGGCCTCCGCTTCGGCCAGTTTGGGGGAACTTGGGTATAACGTTCACACATTTACGTATCATGAATCTCCTCGTCGGGCGCACAGTATTGCGGCCCAAGGGGGCATCAATGCGGCCAAGGATTATTGCAACGATGGGGATAGTGTTCAGCGGTTATTTTATGACACCGTGAAGGGGGGCGATTTTCGTTCTCGTGAATCAAATGTGCATCGTTTGGCCGAAAATTCGGTTAAAATTATTGATCATTGTGTTGCTCAAGGGGTGCCCTTTGCCCGTGAATATGGTGGATTATTAGACAACCGATCTTTTGGTGGTGCGCAAGTATCTCGAACATTTTATGCCAAGGGTCAAACCGGTCAACAACTGCTATTGGGGGCGTATCAAGCCATGATGAAAGAGGTCGAACAGGGAAGCGTCAAATTGTATTACCGTCGTGAAATGATGGATATGGTGATTGTCAATGGGCAAGCCCGAGGTATTATTGTCCGGAATTTATTGACGGGTGAATTAGAAAAATATTCCGCCGATGCCGTTATTTTAGCGACGGGTGGGTACGGAAACGTGTTTTATTTATCGACCAATGCGATGGCCTGCAATGTGACATCCACATGGCGAGCGCATAAAAAGGGTGCCTACTTTGCCAATCCTTGTTATACACAAATTCATCCGACGTGCATTCCCGTCAAAGGGGATTACCAATCCAAGCTCACCTTAATGAGTGAGTCATTACGAAATGACGGTCGCGTGTGGGTGCCCAAAACAGTCGGGGACCATCGCGCACCAACCGACATTCCAGAAAATGAACGAGATTATTATTTGGAACGAAAATACCCCAGTTTTGGTAATTTAGTTCCCCGTGACTTGGCATCGCGTAATGCTAAAGAGCAAACGGATCAGGGCAAAGGGGTGCAAGGTGGACTGGCGGTTTATTTGGATTTTGCCGATGCCATTAATCGTTTAGGTAAATA
>JBMTIN010000100.1:0-4667 GCA_049437345.1 Candidatus Marinamargulisbacteria bacterium | reverse complement strand
TGAACCGGCGGGGCTGGGGTATATGTCACGGCCGGAAAAAAAGTTAAACTACTTAATGAAAAAAACAATCCTGTAAATATGAATGGGGATTCCGTTGAGGCGGGGCATAATGTGGTGAAAGCCGCGGATTTGTCTGGGATAACGGATCGTCTATTTATAGAAGACTCTCAAACGGGTGAATTAATTTGCAAGCCCAATGCCCATGTTATCCAATTAAATAACGCCTTACATGTGAATGACTAACGATTAGGCCGATATATTTAATTTTTCTAAGTCTTGATGTATTTTTCGGGTGAATGCGTCTTTTTGAAAGGAGGGATCTGAGCAGGTGGGGGTGAATGGGGGCGAAGGGCAAATCCATGATCTTAACGTATCCCACGCCCGACGGAAAAAAGATGTATTTTGGACAGGAGCAATAGTGGGTTCTTGTTCTAATTTATTTAAGGAGGCATTGGTTGAAATAACGGCCTTTTCTTCAGTCGAAATAACGGTTTCAAATGTGATGCTTCCCTGAGCCACACAATCCTCTAGATCATCCGTTTTCACAACCATGAAATGGTACGTTTTTTTAATAATAATATTATTATTTTTGATATCAATGGTGTAACTTTTTTGAGGACTATCTTGTGTGGTTGTGATGGAACCCTTTATCATTGCGTAGTATTTTTCATCATCATCCGGCATAAAACACGATATTTTTGTTAAAAAACAAGCGGTCGCGTCTTGACAAAGCGTTCTTACAACCAATAAATAAAGACTATTTTCAGTAATGTTTTTCATTTGACTTAGTTGTTGAATAAATAAGTCTGTTATATTCTCTTTTATATTACCATTACTATTTGTAGTGGATATTTCGGATATGTCGGATTCTTGATATGTGGGGGAGACGTGGTTTTTTTCATCTTCTGACATATATTTCTCTAATGCATTAAATATATTCTGATAAATTGAATCATTAGAATTATTTCGTTTGCCATTAATAGATAAACAGTGTTCCATTCGGGGGGCATCAGCTAGAATGATGTCATCATATTTTTTAACTATTTCGCAGTAATCTGTAAAAAAAGAGAGGTCTTTAATGAATGGCTGAATTGACATAACGTGGGGATTATCCACGAATATAGTTTCATCAGGTATTTCAGTTTCATCAGGTATACAATCCTTAATTCTTTCACTATTATTGTTTTTATCTATAGTTTGTTTTATAGACTGTGTTAGACTATTTATTTCCATAACATCTTTAATATTAACAATTTTTTATATTTTTTAAAATTATTTTATTTAATTTACCATTCAAGGACATTACCATTTGCGTGCCAAAATGTTCCTGTGTTGGATAGATTTAATGCATGCAAACGATTTATAATATTTTGTGCAGATTCATGGGTAGAACAATGGCCGGTATGGCTGGTCATGTCGGTTTTAACCCAACCGGGGTGAACGATGCCTACGGAGATGTTTTGCGGTTTAAGGTCAATACTCAGTGATTTTGCGGCCATATTGAGTGCCGCTTTACTCATACGATAGGCATAATGGGATCCCGAAGTATTATCGGTAATAGAGCCCATGCGGGATGTAATAAATAGCAACTTACTGCCCGAAACCAAATGGTTTTGGAATGCGGTGAATACGCGAAGTGGCCCCATAGCGTTAATATTCCAATGATGATTAAGTTCAGATTCATTCAAAGATTCAATTGAAACTTTATTTAATATTCCGGCATTATTGATTAAGCCATGAACAGGGCCCTCAATTTTTTTACTGGCCGAATGAATGGATGCGGTACAACTGACATCCACATTTTTAATAATATGTGTATTTTTAAGTGTTTGTAGTTCGTTAGAAGATGTTCGGCATAGTGCGTATACCGTATGATCAACTGACAACTGTGTGGCTAAAGCCAATCCAATGCCACGATTAGCACCTGTAATTATCACGCTATTCATTGTGGAACCGCCAACTGATCCATAATTAGTTCGTGCAATGCATTGACCCAAGCATCGTTGTCATTTAAGCAAGGGATTAATGTGAATGATTCTCCACCATTTTCTAAAAAAATATCCCGGGCTTCTTCACCAATTTCTTCGAGTGTTTCAAGACAATCGGCAATAAATGCCGGACAACAAACTGCCAGGTGTTTTACGCCTGACTTAGCCAGGCGTTCAATTTCTTTGTCCGCAAAGGGTTGCAACCACTCATCCAATCCCAATCGAGATTGAAATGCCCAACTCCATTGGTGTCGGGGCAACGAAATTGTATCCATTACCAGTTGGGTGGTTCGCTTCACTTGATGGGCATAACATACGGGGTGCGCTGTTGGGTTTGGAATAAAGCAACAATCTTTAAACTTAAAGCAATGATTTTTAGTGGGGTCTGTTTTTTTTAAGTGACGAACGGGTACTCCATGATAACTAAATAGTAAATAGTCATTTTTTTTCGTTAAATGAGACTGGATGGATTGAGATAAAGCGTCAATGTATTTTGGATGATCGTAGAATGGCGGGACATAATCGACACGTAACGAAGGGAAATGTGTCGCCACAACATCGTTGGTTTTTTCGATGACGGTTTGAGTTGTGGCCATGGCATAGTGGGGGTACATTGGCACGGCCATAATGTGATCAATGTCGGGGTGGGCATCTAATAATGTTTGAATGCCCGATTGAATGCTGGGTTCAGCGTAGCGCATGGCCAAGGCCATGGGGTGATTGCTGATGGACTTTAGTTTGGATTCCGTTTGTTTTGAAATTTCAATTAAGGGGGATCCGTTATCCCACCATATGGACGCATAAGCTTCGGCACTTTTTTTGGGGCGAACATTTAAAATAATGCCTTTCACTAATAAGTAGCGAATTGGGTAGGGCAAATCAATAACATACTCATCCATTAAAAATTCATCTAAATATGTTTTAACATCCTTGGGAGTGGGGGTTTTGGGCGAGCCTAAATTGATCAATAAAATACCTGTTTTCATTCTGATCATTGTAATGTGATTTAGGTGAAAAACCAAGGTCTTTCATTTTGATGTTATGGTCATTTTAATTGAATCGTGATTTAATCAAAATGTGATTGATTTAATTGTTATTGGTGCCGGTTCTGGTGGATTGGTCGCGGCAAAACGTGCCGCCTTGGGTGGCAAGCGTGTTATTTTAATTGAAGGGGATACCATCGGAGGCACGTGTGTTAGTTATGGGTGCGTGCCTAAAAAGTTATGGCATGCCATTTCACATGGTGGACATCATGTAAGCATTGCTAAAGATCATGGATGGGATCTATCAAACCCATCGTTTAACTGGGAAACCATTCAGCCAAGACTGATGGCCTTTATTCAATCATTAAATGAGCGTCACTATAATACATGTAAATCGGCAGGGGTTGAGGTTATTCGTGGATATGCATCGTTTGAGTCACCCACATCGGTGCGTGTTAATGGCGACACCTATTCTACAAAACATAGTTTAATTGCGGTGGGGGGCCAACCGGTGATTCAGAATATTCCGGGGGCCAACTTATGTGAAACATCGTATAACTTTTTTAATTGGAAACAGCAACCGGGCTCGGTCGCTATTTGGGGCGGGGGATACATTGCGGTTGAGTTGGCATCGATTTTAAATGCCTTGGGTACAACGGTTCATTTAATTATTCGTCAACCGTATATTCTTCGTGGGTTTGATGATGATATGCGTAAATGGTTACATGAACAGTATCAAGCCCGTGGAATTATTATTCATTCAGACACCACTATTCAATCGATTGAGGCTTATTTTAATCAGAAAAAAGTGACACTCAATAACGGCGAAACGATATGTGTAGATAACGTTTTACAAGCGTTGGGCCGACGACCCAATACGGATCGTTTAGAATGCGAACAGGTCGGCGTTAAACGATCTCCCGATGGAGCCATTGTTGTGAATGATCAATATCAAACAGATTGTCCTCAGATTAGTGCTTTGGGGGATTGTATCGGTGGGTTTCAGCTGACCCCTGTGGCCATTGCACAGGCCAGAGAATGGGTGGATCGTGTGTTCTTTAATCGATCCTTTGCCGTGGACTATCAGTGCGTTCCAACCGCGGTGTTTTCGCACCCGGAAGCCGCAAGCGTTGGGTTGACCGAGGCTGAAGCGCGACAAAAACATGCATTTGTTCGCACAAAAATGATGGCATTTCGGCCACTCACCATGATGTTATCGGATCACCAAGAGAAGGTATGGATAAAGGTGGTTTTTGTTGGTTCGGACGATCGCGTTATGGGAATTCACATGGTGGGCGATGCTTCCGCCGAAATTATTCAAGCCTTGGCTGTGTCGGTGCAAAAGGGGATTACCAAGGCCGATCTGGATTTAACCATGGCCTTGCATCCCAGTGTGACCGAAGAATTGGTTACTATTTATTAGTGTAACCGTTATCTGAAAGAATGGTGTTCCATTCAGAGATTTGATCTGAATAATCGGTCAATATGGTCGTATCACCTAAAATTTCGATATCGATAATGTGATCATTTTGTTCAATCATATTTACAGTGGCTTGGTCATCACCAGAGACGATTTCGCCAAAAATAGTGTGTTTATCGTCGAGCCAGGGTGTTTCTAAATGAGTAATGAAAAACTGACTGCCATTGGTGCCGGGACCAGCATTGGCCATTGATAAATACCCTGGGGCATCGTGAC
>JBMTIN010000099.1:0-4677 GCA_049437345.1 Candidatus Marinamargulisbacteria bacterium | reverse complement strand
TATAGAATTGTTGTGATTGAAGATTCAAATCAACGCGACGGTAAAACTGTGGAAGATATTGGGACGTACAATCCCCATGTTGAGCCGGCCGCCGTTTCAGTTAAAGAGGATCGTGTAAAATATTGGATCTCTGTTGGGGCACAGCCCTCGAATACGGTGAATCGATTGTTATCAACCGTTGGTATTACAGAGTATGTATCATTGAAATCATCAAATCAAAATGTGGCTAAAAAAGAACGTAAATCAGGCGAGTAAATCGTTCGAAGGAGAATTGGTAATGAAAGAATTAGTTGATTACATCGTAAAATCGTTGGTAGATAGTCCTGAGTTGGTTCGTGTTAATGAAACCGCAGGATCAAGTATTGTGATTCTTGAAATTAGTGTTGGGTCCAATGATATTGGTAAAGTTATTGGTAAAGAAGGAAGAATTGCGAATGCAATTCGTACTATTGTTAAGGCCGCTGCCGCAAAAAGTGATAAAAAAATAACTGTTGAAATTTTAACTAACGACGAACATTAGTGTCCATTCAAGTCAAACGAAGCGTTCATATTTTCGTAAAAGTGGACGCTTCCTTTAAAAAAAATTATATTTTATTTATTAGTAAGCTCATTCAAGATTTGGATGAGCGTTTAACATCATATTCAATTTCAATGAAATCAAAGCGTGCGGACAAGGCGTATGAACAGTATGTGTTGGAAAAGCGAAATGATACGATTTTACAGATTGAGCAATTGAACCAACAGATTGAAAAAATAAAGTTATGTCCAAATGGGGATCGTTTTAAGTTATCAACTGTGGATGGTTTTTTTCCATTGCATGAAGGCACGCCGATTTTTTCCGCATTAGCCCCGGTATTAGTGGATGTTGAAGATCAAACCATTCAGAAAATCACACCATAATACGTTATGAAGGTGAGTATTATCAGTTTATATACCGATGCCATTCAGGCATTTGTCCGGCGAGGTGTAATTGGACGTGCTTTAGAACGGCAGATAATAAGTCTTAATTTAGTTCCTTTGCGAGAATCGGCAGATCTTCCACATCGTAAAGTGGATGCTTATCCATTTTCAAATCGAAAAGGCATGTTGTTGCGTTACGATGTATTAAAGCGTGCGATGCAACCCATGGTGGATGCCACATTTATAATGCCAGACCCCACCGGTCCCACGTTTAATCATTGTCATGCCAAGGCGCTATCAAGACATGCGCATATTTGTTTTGTTTCACCAGCATATGAAGGCGTGGATACCCGTATTTTTCAGGCGTTTCCGATACAACGGTATTCATTGGGAGATTTTATTTTAACCAATGGCGATACCCCAATTATGGCCATGATGGAGGCGGTTACTCGGTATTTATCTGGGGTACTTGGACGATCCGACTGTGTGGAAGATGATTCTATTTTATCGGGATTATTGGAATCGCCTCAATATTGTGCACCGCGGTCTATTGACCAAATGGCGGTGCCAGAGGTATTGTTATCAGGACATCATCAAGAGATTGATCGATGGAAGTTAAAACAAAGTTTGCGTCGAACATTGTATTCTCGACCGGATTTAATGAATGCATTTTCATTTTCTAAAACTTTGGTTAAAATAATAGATCAGATCATATTGGAGGATACAAAGTGAGTCAGTATATTGAAGAATTTGAAAAAAGTCAGGTATCAGAGAATGACTATCCTGCTCTTGGGGTGGGTGACACCGTCGTTGTTCATAAACAGATTAGTGAAGGTAAGAAGACGCGTATCCAGCGGTTTCAGGGATTGATCATTAAAAAGACAGGCCAACATGCTCGTGAATCCATTACATTGCGTAAAATTGTTGATGGTGTTGGTGTCGAAAAATCGTTTTTAACATCGTCCCCGTTGGTGAAGAATATTGAGATGGTGTCTCGAGGAAAGGGCCGTCGTGCCCGATTAAACTATTTAAGAGATCGTAAAGGTAAAGCCGCACTTCGCGTTAAAAAGATTGACCGTTAAGACCGGGGTTGTTGGCGTTTCCGGGTATACTGGACAGCGCTTGGTTGAGTTATTAAAGGGCCATCCTGTGATGGATCTCTGTTATTTATTTTCAACATCTTTTGCAGGGCATTATACGGATGTAAATCCGTCGGCATATGCTTACAGCTACCCTCTGGTTGGTCCTTTTTCTGTGGAACAATGCGCTGAATTGGATGTTGTTTTTTTGGCGGTGCCGCATACCAAGGCCATGCCCTTGGTGAGCAAATTGCATCAACAATTCCCAATGCTTAAAATTATCGATTTGTCGGCTGATTTTCGTTTGAAGGATGCCGATACGTATGAATTCTATTATAAAGAGCCTCATACCGCATATTCATCGCTTTCGGCATCAGTTTATGGATTGCCAGAGGTGCATAAAGACACCATTAAAGCCGCGACTTTGTTGGCTAATCCGGGGTGTTATGCTACGGCGATGATTTTGGGATTATGGCCATTTAAGGATCGGTTATCGTCCAATACACCCGTGGTGATTGATGCGAAATCAGGCGTATCGGGTGCTGGAAAGGGGTTAAAGCAAAGTAGTTTATTTTGTGAAGTTCATGATTCATTATCGGCCTATGCCACGGGTGAGCATCGTCATATGGCGGAACTGGTTCAGGAAACCGGGTTTTCAAATGTCATGTTTTCGCCTCACTTAGTTCCCATGCATGCGGGGATTGAAGCTGCGATTTATATTCAAGATGCAGCCATGACACAAGACCAATTAACGGTACTGTTTAATGAGACTTATGCCGATGCCCCATTTGTTCATGTTTTAGACCCATCGACTCAGCCCAACACTCGCTTGGTGACCCAAACAAATAACGGCGTTATTATTCCCAAAAAGAAAGGGGATTGGGTAGTGGTGTTTTCATTGATTGATAATTTAGTGAAGGGGGCCAGTGGTCAAGCCATTCAAAACGCCAACATTATGCTCGGATTAGATGAATCTACAGGATTGATTTAATGATCGTCTTTTTTACGACGCCCCAGTTCGCGATCCAGCATTAGCATGGCCGATGGATTGTTATCGATACGAGTAATTTCATTTACAATGCGTGTGACTTCCGCTTCTTCTTCAACTTGTTCTTCAATAAACCAATTAAGAAACGAAAAACTAGCATAGGCTTTTTGTGCCAAGCACTGTTCATAAATCATGTGAATTGATGCGGTCACCTTTTTTTCTTGCGAGAGACTATGTTTAAATACGGCCAGTTCATTTTCAAACTCAATCGTGGGTTGTGTGACGGGTGTTAATTTAACGGTCCCATTTCGTTCACAAATAAAATTAAAAATTTTGTGAAAATGGGCCATTTCTTCTTCGGATTGACATTTCATCCAATGAGCAAATCCCGTATAGTCATGATTTTCAAAATACGCGGCCATGCCTAAATAAGCGTAGGCGGATTCAAATTCCAATGCCAATTGACCGTTGAGTAATGTTTCAATTTTTTTTTCCATGTATGCCTCCATTTATTATGTCGATCTTTTATAATGGTGTCTTTAGTAGTAGCGTCGTTGTATAGACAAAATAGTAAAAAATAATATATTGTAAAATAGTTATGATTAAGCAATATTCGTTTAATTTGCTATCTTTAACTGCGCTGTGGGCGTTTCGCCCATAATATTTCCTGTTTTATTTTTTTAATCTTGCATATATTTTTTAAGGAGTTGTTACGTATGATTAAATTCATATCACCTTCGTTTACACAAGGGATGGTTTTAGCTATTGTTGGTGCTATTTTATTTTCAGCAAAATCGATATTCATAAAAATTGGGTATGGACTGGACGCAACGCCAATGACATTGTTGGCATTGAGGGGCAGTGTGGCCGTGCCTATTTTTGCTCTCATGGCATGGTATGAAGAGCGACGGCCAAGTCGATATCGTTTGAAACGAAATGATATCGTGGGGATTATTGGCTTGGGATTTTTAGGGTATTATTTATCATCAATATTGAATTTTTATGGTCTCATATTTATTTCAGCTAGTTTAGAGCGTGTGATTTTATATATGTATCCGACGTTGGTATTGGTGTTGGGGGGGATATTATTTAAAAAGAAGGTTCAACCGGTACAGTACTTTGCATTGGCATTAACCTACGCTGGCATTTTGATGACATTGGGCGTGGATATAGTAATTCAGAATAGTGTCGATATTATTTGGGGAGCCAGTCTTATTGTTTTATCGACGGTATCGTATGCAGTGTATGTTTTATTGAGTGGTCGTATTATTCCACGTGTTGGAGCGGTGCGATTTACGGCATGGGTGATGCTTGTTTCGTATGCATTTGTGGGTATTCATTACGTCTTGCTCAACGGAGTGGCCATGTCCCTTCCAACATTTTCAATTATTGGGATTGGGTTGGCCTTGGGCATTGTTTGCACGGTGATTCCCACGATTTGTTTGTCCATAGCCATTCATTGGATAGGATCTGAAAATACGGCATTAGTAGGTGCGGTAGGTCCGGTTTCAACTGTGATATTAGCCATGTGTTTTTTAGGGGAAGTACCACATATTGTTCAATGGGTGGGGATGATGATGGTGGTATTTGGGGTGTGGGCATTAAATCATTGGGGGGGCCGTTAATTGGTCTCGTTGGGGGGCACTGAGGGAAAAAAAAATATTCATAAGGTTATAATTTTTATCAAATAATGATTATTGAAAAAAATTT
>JBMTIN010000098.1:0-4710 GCA_049437345.1 Candidatus Marinamargulisbacteria bacterium | reverse complement strand
ATTAACAATTAACACCACTTTTCCCTTCAATTGATCTAAAGGAAACTCATCACCATTGGATTCTCGCAGTGAAAACCCATGAATCGTCGTGATTGATTCCGGGGAAAGCACCGACGAAGTCCCCGCGGTTTTTTTAGCATATGCTAGGACACTAACCCCCACAATACATATGGCCAGTAAAATTTTCATGGTCACTCCTTTCTTTATCGAAGTATATCAAAAAAATAATCAAATCACGCACTTGTCTGTAAATATGGATTGAATTACTATTTTTTTAATGCAACGATTGTTTCTTGATATTTCACCAGAATCACACCCCCTTCAATTACCCCCAGACATGTATCACCATTTAATTAATGTATGCAAATTAAGCATCGGCGATACATTTGAAGCCGTTTATAACCAAACGTTGTATCAACGAATGATTACACGCATTGACGGCCCCTTAATTTACACAAGTAATCAAGGGCAATCAACACTTAAAAATAACCGACCCTACGGTATTTCCTTAATTCAATGCTTGCCTAAACAAGATAAATTGGTCACTATCGGCCGGATGTGCACAGAAGCTGGAATCACGGAACTATTCCCGGTTATTAATGAATTTAGTAACGTCAAAATTCTTCGAGACACCAAACAAAAACGTGTACAAACAGCAATAGAAAATGCCGCCAAACAAAGCAAACAAGCGCATGTGCCCACGGTTCACGCCGCCCAATTATTAAAAGATTATGCCACTACTCACCCATTTAAAGATACGGCCCTTCGGTTAATGGCCGATGAAACCTGTCAAGCACCGTTACCCGACACCCTAAAACAACCGATTCAACATATTTACTTGGCCATTGGCCCAGAAGGTGGGTTTAGCTCTACTGACCGTCAAATATTACACACCGCTGGATTCATGTCCTTTAGTTTAGGGAAACATATACTACGAACAGAACACGCGGGGTTTGCCGCGATCAATTATATTGATGGGTTTGTCGCAGGACAATTTTAATACACCCCATCAACACATACGTCAATTCACACTAATTAAACACCAAACATTAAAAACACGGTTGATGTTTAATTGAAAATTATATTATTATTAAATAAAAAAATAAAAAAAACGGAGATTGCCAATATGATATCAGAAACCACTAAAGGGTACGTAAAGTATCCTATCAAAGAAGTACATATTAACCTTAATCAAGAAATAGAAAAATATAACGATTACATTGATCAAGAAATAAAAAAACACACCTCTAATACGATGAGTATTCCAACATCCAAAAATAAAAAACAATGGGATGACTTTATTAAAGGGCAAGTTAATTCGGCATTACAAACACACTATACAATGAAGGATCCTCAACTATCCACCATTAATGAATTATCTACGGAGGATAGTCTTGACCAAATACACCCTCCTAAAAAAAAGCCCACCCAATCAGGCTACCCTCAAGAATGCCGTAAATACGCTCAAGAAATGCATAAAAAATATCCATCATCATCTTCGGGAGGGTCTTCTTGTAAAGATAAAAAATGCCCACCAAATGCGTCAAAACAAAAAACAATAACTACTGGTAATGAAAAAACAGAACGCTACATCAGCGAATGCCGTAAATCCGCACAGGAAAAAGTAAAGAATGAAAAAAATAATAATGGCGGTACAAATGCAATGAAAAAAGGGGTCAAAAAAAATAATGAGCTCAAAAAATTATTGGAAATATTCAAAAAAATTGACAATTTAACTAAAAATTTCGACTAAATTTATTTTCAAATTTTAACCGCCCCCATAATGGGGGCCATTTTGATGAATATGGCGCAGTGCAAAAGCCACCGAATCAAACGCCAAGGTGTCCCAATTAATATCCTCGATCTCAACCCATTTTGATGCCATGGTTTCAATCCCCGGGGCATGATCCATGGTTGAACAAGTCCCCTTAAATAAAAAGTACACTTGCCCAATATGAGGCAAATCATACACGGTATGAAGATGATCAATCTCGGGAAAAATGCCGGCCTCTTCTTTTGATTCACGCAACGCCGCCTGTTTTAATGTTTCATTTAGCTCCATGTACCCCGATGGCACCGTCCAAAAATATTGGCGCGGTTCAATACGCCGTTGACATAACAATACTTTATCTTCAAACATGGGCATCACCCCCGTCACAATCTTTGGGTTTTCGTAGAAAACAGTGCGACACTTGGGGCAAATGGCCCGCTCGTGGGTATCCCCATCGGGAACACGGCGATCCATTTTTGGGGAGCAATACGTACAAATTACGGACATATGCGATTCATTTGCCAAATATGATTATCCAACCAATAACAAATGCGATCATGATACCGATTTTCACGGCCTTGCCAAAATTCAAATCGATGCGGGCATACCACATACCCGCCCCAATGCTCTGGCCGAGGGACGGCATCTGAATATTTATTCTGAAAATGTGTTAACCGTGCCTCCAATGCCTCGCGACTGTTAATGGGCTGAGACTGATCCGACGCCCATGCGGAGAGCTGTGATGCCCGAGGCCTTGTCTTAAAATAGGCATCGGATACCGACCTGCTGACTTTTTTAGCCACCCCGTCAATCCGTACTTGACGTTCAATATTGGGCCAAAAAAACGTCAAACATACCGAAGGATTGACCGCGATATCTTGACCTTTTTTACTATTATAATTTGTAAAAAACACAAAACCATTGGCATCGTATGATTTTAATAATACGACCCGATTATGGGGCGTATTGTCAGAGCCAATGGTGGCCACATGCATGGCATTGGGTTCAAAAACCGCGTTCTTTTTAGCAAAATCAAACCAATCACCAAATTGATCCAACGGGTTTGATACCGCCATGCCCTGATCAAATTCATATTTAGTATATTCTTTTCGGGACTCGTTTAAGAACATGCGTCAATACCACACCGTTTCTTAATGACATGAATAATACCGTCATCCAAGCCCAATGGCTCGGTCACCGTTACCGTCACCGCCGGATGCTTAATCGTGGCTTCATGCACCATGTTTGGAATATCTCGAATGGCATGTCGCCCCGGGGATAACATATACGGATGCGCTATAATGTGCGTGGCGCCATCGGCCACACAGGCATCCACGACCTGTTCAATTGTAGGGTCACACAGTTCCATATGAGCCCCTCGAACCATAATATCTGGGCATAGTTCTTGCATACGGTGAACCACCAATTCTAAGGCATCGTTGGCCGCGGGGTAACGAGATCCATGATCAATAATAATAACAGCTTTCATACTGTGAATAGTATCAAAGAAACCACCAATATAACAGTTATGACGCTTTAACGACATGATACATGTCGAGGGCCAATTGCCGATGTTTTTTGTAATCAACAATGGGTTCAGGATACCCCGGCACGACCAATGGACCATGTAAGTCTTTGGTGGGGACCGCCGTGAGTTCCGGGCAAAAAGAACGAATATAATGACCATCCGAATCAAATTTTTTGGATTGTGTATAGGGATTAAAAATACGAAAATATGGCTGTGCATCGCACCCCGATGATGACGCCCATGCCCATCCCCCATTATTCGAGGCAAAATCAAAATCCAATAACATTTTAGCAAAATAACGTTCTCCGTCACGCCAATTAATTAATAATGTTTTACATAAAAACGACGCCACAATCATACGGCATCGGTTATGCATGAATCCGGTAGTATTTAACTGACGCATGGCCGCATCCACGATGGGAAACCCCGTTCGACCCTCACACCAAGCCACAAACCATTCCGGACTTCCCTGCCATTGAATTTGATCGTACGCCGGTTTAATTGATCGACGATGGGACTCGGGATGAGTCGCGGCGATCATTTGGTAAAAATCACGCCAAATCAGTTCCGATAACCATATATCTTTACCCCGTGAGGGGGGCATTGATTGAACCGCACGCACCAATTCTCGAATCGATACGCACCCAAACCGAAGATATACCGATAACGTTGATGTCATGTTCAAGCCGGGAAAATCACGTTGGGTATCATAACGATGAATTCGCGATTTAAACGCTGTTAAGGCTTGCAAAGCATGGGATCGCCCCCCGGGGAAAAAGCATGTTTTTCGTTTAAAACCCAGGGTGTCAAACCAATCGTCACCATGAATGCAATTATGGCCTGGCTGAGGTAAAAAGTGACCATTTTGAGCTATTTTAAGTTCTAACGAACAATCATTTAGAGCTTGTAGCCATCTATTTTTATATGGCGTAAATACTTTATAGTAGGCATTATCTTTTGTGGTAATATCGTCTTTTTCAAAGATGACCACATCTTTAAAGGTATGCACGGGAATAGACACCCGACTGTGAATCGCGGCATCACGGGTTACGGCGTAGGGCTCGTAATCTCGATTAAAAAACAAGGCATCAATAGAAAAGCATTGAATAATACGCGGCAGCTCTAATTCGGGGGGGCCGTAATGAATTACCAACGATGATCCCTGGGCCACCAATGCGTGATCCAGTTCTCTGAGCGATTGAATCATAAATGGGATTCGTTGATCATCCGTATCTAATGCGTCCAAAATAATCGGATCAAAAATAAAACACATAACCACCGATTCACACATACTCAAGGCATTTTTTAAGGCCATATGATCCTCTAGACGAAGATCCCGGCGAACCCAAACCAACCCATGTTTATATCTTTGCATGTGTTTAATTATAATTCTGGATGACCTAAAACCCAA
>JBMTIN010000097.1:0-4725 GCA_049437345.1 Candidatus Marinamargulisbacteria bacterium | reverse complement strand
TCTATCCAAAGGACCTGGAATGGTGGCGTTTTGTAATTCAGGGCATTTAACAACGCTTACCTTTGTTTTTGAACATCGGTGCACAGAAGAAATACTAAGATGCCTGAGCAAATTGTTCTTATTCAGTATTCACTTAACCTATCCCTCATTATTTGAAATCAATGGATTTAATCTTACATTAAATCAACTCCCATTATCTCATTATCGTCACTATAACACCCGTTATTATGGCGTATTTTCTCATTCGATTGTACTTCGAAAGTTAAAAAGAGATATTGTGGTTGCACACTCAAAAATTCCACCAAAAGAGTTTGCCGTTTCAATATTAAATCAATTCAAACAATTAACCCATGAAATTTATAATAATAGTTGATAAAATAATTTCCAATGCCACTATCACACAATGACTATTTAACACTGATTGAAACTCTCAATCAACACCGATTGGCGTATCAAAATAATAATCAATCATCCATTTCAGATGCAGAGTACGATGCAATGTATCAAAATGCCAAAGATTATGAAGCCAAACACCCCCTCTTAATTTCATCGGAATCGCCCACACAACATGTGGGAAGTCCCCCAGAAAAAATATTTCAACACCACCAACATAGTACGCCCTTATTATCCTTATCCAATGCGTTTTCATTGGCCGACATTAATGCCTTTATTGATCGCATAAATAAAAAAATTAAGTCATCATTCGATGTTAGCATTGAACCCAAAATTGATGGTTGTGCCGTAAGTATTTTATATGATAATGGCCAACTACAGCTCGCGGCAACACGTGGCAATGGTCAAGTTGGTGAAATCATTACCCCAAATATTCGTACAATTTCAAATTTACCCACAACCATTCCTTATCTGTCCCCATTAGAAGTTCGGGGGGAAGTTTTTATTAAAACATCAGATTTCGAATCAATAAAAACAACCTTTGCCAACCCTCGAAATGCGGCATCCGGAGCATTGCGTCAATTGGATCCCAAAAAAGCCGACGAACGCCAGTTATCTATTTTCATTTATAGCGCCCATTCACCGTCTCATTTAAGCCATTGTGACCATATTGATTGGTTAAAATCACTAGGGTTTCCCGTTATTCATACTCAAAAAATTAATGGCCATCCAACCGATATTATGGCGGCTGTTCATCGTATAAATGATAAGAAATCAACACTGGACTTTACCATTGATGGGGTGGTTATTAAACTCAATCACTACAGCCATCAACAAATAATGGGTGCCACATCCAAAGCCCCTAAATGGGCCATTGCATATAAGTTTCCTGAAGAAGAGGTCACCACTATTTTAGAAAATGTGGTATTTCAAGTTGGGCGCACGGGGGTCATTACACCTGTGGCACATGTGCAACCCGTCATGGTATCCGGTGCCACCGTCCGCAAAGCCACGCTACATAACTTTGATGAAATTCGGCGTTTAGGACTTCATATTGGTGACACCATCATTATTAAACGTGCGGGCGAAGTTATTCCAAAAATTGTGGGCGTAAAAAGCCATGCCACATCCCCTACGCCAATTGCCACACCCACCCACTGTCCATCTTGTCAGCGTAACGAGATTCGACAAGTGCCGGGAAATATTGCTTTTGAATGTACCAATCACCATTGTCCGGCACAAATCAAAGAGCGAATTGTGCACTTCTGTTCTAAAAATGCCATGGATATCGCTGGGTTAGGCGATGCAATTATTGACCAATTGATTCAACATGAAAAAATCAAATCCATTTCAGACCTTTATCGATTAACATATAGTGACCTAATCTCATTGGAGCGATTTGGTGAAAAATCGACCCAGAATTTACTTGAAGCCATTGCCTCATCTAAAACGAAGCCATTGGCTAACCTAATTTTTGGATTAGGAATCCCCTTCATTGGCCATGTATCCGCTCAAATTATTGCAGATCAGTACCCCACACTCTGTGAATTATTGACGATAAAACGGTCTGATTTATTAAGTATTGATCAAATCGGCCCTAAGATATGTGATTCCCTATTAACAACCTGCCAAACCGAATCATTTAAACAATTAATCAATGATTTAATATTGCTTGGAGTGTCTCCTGTACAAAAAGCGGCGCCTAGCCGTCGTATATTTTCCAGCTATATTATTGTGATTACAGGTACACTGTCACAATCAAGATACCTCATTGAAGATATGATTATCGATCACGGAGGGACACTCGGGCGTCAAGTATCAAAGAAAACAACCCATTTAATCCTTGGCTCATCCCCCGGAAGTAAATATAAAAAAGCGCAAGATATTAATACTAACGGAGGAAATATTCAAATATTATCTGAAGATGCCTTTATGGCCCTATTGGCTTAAAAAAAAAGCGGCTGACATATGCCAACCGCTTTAATAGACGTCTAGTTAATAAATATAATTGAGAGACCTCAATTACATCATACCTCCCATGCCGCCCATACCGCCCATACCACCCATATCAGGGGCCCCAGGGGCTGGTTTTTCGTCTTCTTCATCAGCTACCAATGTTTCAGTGGTCATTGCTAAAGACGCAATTGATGCCGCACTTTCAATCACCGCAATAGTTACTTTGGCCGGATCAACAATCCCTTGAGAGATCATATCAACGTACTGATCACGACGTGCATCATAACCAACACCTTGCGTTTCTGTTTTTACTCGCTCAACAACAACCGAACCTTCACGACCGGCATTCTCAGCAATCTGCTTTAGGGGCGCCGTTAAAGAACGAAGAACAATGCTCATGCCCAATTTCAAATCTTCATCGGCCGATTGAATCGCTTTCTCTAACACTGGAATTAAGTTAACTAAGGCCGTTCCTCCACCAGAAACAATTCCCTCTTCAACCGCTGCACGTGTGGCCGATAATGCGTCTTCCACACGATGTTTTTTCTCTTTTAATTCCGTCTCTGTCGCAGCACCAACTTTAATGACGGCAACGCCACCTGATAATTTAGCTAAACGCTCTTGAAGCTTTTCTTTATCATAACTAGAATCCGTATTTGAAATTTCATTTTTAATTTGCTCAACACGGGCTTGAATACTAGATGCATCACCTTTACCTTGAACAATGGTGGTGTTTTCTTTATCGGCTTTCACTTTTTGAGCCTGCCCCAATTGTGACAATTCTGTTGCCTCTAATGTTAAACCAACCTCCTCTGAAATTACTTGACCACCGGTTAACACAGCCAGGTCTTCTAACATGGCTTTTCGACGATCACCAAACCCAGGCGCTTTAATTGCTAAGCAGTTAAATGTACCGCGCAATTTATTAACAACCAATGTCGCTAATGCTTCGCCTTCAATATCTTCAGAAATAATCACCAATGGTTTATTGGCTTGAACGACTTTTTCCAAAACTGGTAAGATGTCTTTAATTGCTGTAATTTTTTTGTCCGTTAATAAAATAAACGCATCTTCCATATCGGCCACCATACGATCTTTATCGGTAACCATATACGGTGAAAGGTATCCTTTATCAAACTGCATACCTTCAACGACTTCAAGTTCAGTATTAATACCTTTTGACTCCTCAACGGTAATAACACCTTCTTTCCCCACTTTTTCCATCGCATCGGCAATCAACGCCCCAATAGTATCATCATTGTTGGCCGAAATAGAAGCAACCTGTGAAATTGCATCTTTCGTTTCAACTGGTTTTGAACGATCTTTTAATCCAGTTACAATAACATTTACGGCTTCTTGAATGCCACGCTTTAGCTCCATTGGATTGGACCCAGCAACAACATTTTTTAACCCCTCTTTAAAAATGGCATGGCCTAAAATAGTGGCTGATGTGGTACCATCACCGGCAATATCATTTGTCTTAGAGGCAACTTCTTTTAGTAACTGTGCGCCCATATTTTGAAATCGATCTTTTAATTCAATCTCTTTGGCAATAGTTACACCGTCATTTGTGATTGTTGGAGATCCCCATTTTTTTTCAAGAACAACATTTCGTCCTTTTGGGCCCAAGGTTACACGAACCGCTTCAGCGACTTTTTCGATACCATCGGCCAATGCTCGCCACGCTTCTTCTGAATATTTTAATTGCTTTGCACTCATAAATAACTCCTTTTAATTTTTAACAGCCAAAATGTCAGATTCTTTAATAATTAAATACTCTGAACCATTTTCTTTAATTTCCGTACCACCATATTTTGAGAAAACAACTAAATCACCAACATTTGTCTGCAATGGTGTTAGTTCTCCCTTATCGTTATAACGACCCGGCCCAACCGCTAAAACTTTACCTAATTGAGGTTTTTCTTGCGCCGCATCAGGCAAAACAATACCGGATGCCGTCTTTGTCTCTGCGGCTTCTTGTTCGACAATCACACGATCAGCCAATGGTTTATAATTCATACATTCCTCCTATTTTTAGCACTCAAGATGTTAAAGTGCTAAGAGTAATATTAGCGAATAGTGACCAGCCTCAACAAATCGAAATTTCTTAATATATATTATGTATATCACACCCCGCCTGGTTATTTGATTATGAACAAAAAAAGTCACTCAAAACCCTTGTGGCAATACATTGTATCCATTAATATATTAACGTAATTGCGCCGAGGTGGTGAAATTGGTAGACACGTTGGACTTAAAATCCAATGGATTTTGAAATCCGTGCCGGTTCAAGTCCGGCCCTCGGTACCAATTACAAATTGACATTCACAACATACAATCGATGGAAATAACGCATTTAATTCATTGCGCCAATGC
>JBMTIN010000096.1:0-4775 GCA_049437345.1 Candidatus Marinamargulisbacteria bacterium | reverse complement strand
CATTCGCCTCCGAAATAGTATCCTAAATGAATACTATTTCGTGACCGGAGTAATATACGGTATTAAGTGGTCGAGATTGCCATTCTTTTGCACGTTCCATGACTTTATTTGTAATATGAGATACTGTTCCGGTTGATAGTTCTACACCGTAGGCATCTTCTACATGGGATTGAATGTCCGATACCGTCATTCCTTTGGCATACATCGAAATGATTTTGTCATCAAAAAATGAGATGTCTTTTTGATACTTTTTAACAAGTTCCGGTTCAAATTCACCCGCTCTATCTCTTGGCGTTCTAAGCTGTATGTCTCCAGAACGGCTGCGAACGGTTTTCTCATTGTAGCCATTTCTTCGGTTTTCATCGCGATCTTCTGATCTCCCATTTTTAGGATATCCAAGCTTAGATTCCAGCTCTTTTTCCATCATATATGTCACCATATTGCCGATTAGCTCCTTCGCCAATCCATCTTTTCCAAACAGATCCTCTTGGGTCTTGCAACGATCCAACTGAGCTTTTAGTTCGTCTGATAATATGTTTTTTTGTCTTGCCATATAAATTCCTCCTGTTTTTGTAGCTTTCACTACAGAATTAGTCAATGATAAACCCTTCCCGCGGCTTCGCCGTCATTGACCGATTCTTTCGTTTCAGCTTTTAGACTATTATGGGCTTATATGCCCTTTTATTATATTTTGAATTTACACGGAATATTTTACAGACCCAAAAAATATCCTATTTTGCAACAGTCCCATAGTATTAGTCTTTTTATGTTATGTGTTGACATTAATTCCAGGATTCAATACCGTGTAAGTTATGAAAGTACGGGGGGGAATGGCCGGCTGCCGAATAAAAAATGTGGTTCAACCTTCACAGATTTTCTGCTAAACAAGGTGTTTCGCGGCTTAACTCATTTTAATTGGGGAGTTTGTGATTAACACAAGTTTTAACCGAATTTGACCGATACTCTCTATGGAGTCAATGGATGCGTGTTGATATGGCCGGGAGACCATTCAACATCTTTGATTGGAAAGGGATATATTGTGACAGGAATTTGGGATCAGGGCCAAGTAACTGAATATATACGTGAAAAATCACGGGTAAATGCACCCGAAACACCCTCTTTTTCAGAACAGTTTTCGGATCAGTTATCGGACCGTTTAGCTAAAGAAAAGCCGGTGAATTTGCCGGTAACAATCGATCCTGACACCGTTTTAACCCAATGGTACGCTGGGCAATTTAATTCGCTGGTCACTCACTTTTTTTTGGATGATGTGGTGATCAACCATCCTTTACTAGATGACCTCATAGCCGCCTGTTCATTGACCTCTCAACTGACATCGGATGTGTCATCGTCATTGGTGCGTGTCCATAATGCCATGAACCCCCTATGGGAGGGGTCACGGATGCCGGCTCGCGCCTTAATGAACATGGCCTTGGCAATGGTACAACGTGTTTTTAATGCATCGGGAATAACGTTGCCCGATATTCATGCGTACGAGGCGCGTACGATTTATAACGAATCGTCCTTTGGACTCGTGTGGCCCAGCGATACCGGATGGCACCATATGGTCATGGGAGAATCGGGTATTCAGCCATGGGCGATGGATGACTTTTATTCAGTCGAACTTAGCGGTCGTGATCCGATGGTGATGTCTCCGAACGGTGAGCGAGTGCATCAATCGCTGGCGGTGATTGATATGAACCATTCACGTGTTATTGGCGTGGTAGATGCGCTATTTGAGACGGGGTTTGACGGGGAATCGGCGATGTCGATTATGGATCGGATACATATGTTTATGCAGGGATTTGATTACCGACCAGACGTTGCCCATGAATGGCAAGATTTAACCACCATCTTTAAAAAGAATGGTGGGGATTGTGAAGACTTGGCGCACCTTGAAGCCAGTTTATTGTTGCGGGCATTTACCGACGCAGGCATGAGTGATATGGCCGCTAGCATTGAATTAATCGCCGGAATGGCGGGGCATGGCGATACTCAAGTGGGGCATACGGTGATTCAACTTAACATAATGGGGGTATCGTATATTCTTGACTCAACCCTTCCCGATGGGCCAGTACAACGTCATATTTATGAATCAATGATCGGGTTTACGCCAAAGGTAACGTATGGCTTAAATGCAACAGCCGCAACCTTGGCCATGGCGCATGGCATTAATACCCAAGGTATTGGCGATATTATTGATACCGACTATACATTGACGGATTTGGAAACTGATTTTTTAAGGGAGCTAGGGTTAACAGACTACAAGGACCATGCCGTTGATTATTACAATGCGGTGACGGATCAATCAACCAATTCTGATTTTTGGAACGCAACACCCACAGACAGTGGTCAAGATATCGCGGCGCAGCGGTTGGCCAATCTATCCACAACATCGGCGGATAGCCTCGCCATTCAAGAATCCCTTTTAGTAGGAGAAAGCAGTCAATACTTTGATGTTAAAGAAGGTATTTCAAGGTTCATTGAAGTACCCATACATCGATTACAGGAAATGTCCGAGAACTTAACCAGTCAACGATTAAATAAATATGTTGGGCAATTATCCAACGGCTATTTTGTGTATGATTACTCGCGGGTGATGGCCGACTATACCCATGTATTGGATTCAATTCAATTGGCTACCTGTTACTTAACGGTAATGATGACTTACGCTAATTCGTTTAATTGGATAGGATCTCAGTTAGAGGGAGATAACGAGCCCAATTCAAATATTAAAGATCGGCAACGGTTTCTTAAATCAGTTCAGACATCGTTATTAAAAATGGTCGACGAAGTGGAGTATTTTATTCCTTTGTTTACCGAAACATATGACGACTTAAATCAAGCCATTTATTCAGATTACAAGAATGAGGTGTCCATGGAATTTCAAAGTATGGGGAGTGGTATGTTGGATGTGTTTGGATTGGGTGAGGAAACCATTCGTCGGAATCAAATGATGGAGAAAGTGGAAGCCGAGTATTGGCATGTAATGGCGCAAAATCGAGACAAAATAATGCAATCCACCGTCAGTATGCCCAATTCTAGAGCATTGGTGTCGTCGATATCGTATTTGGACCCGATGTCCAATTTAACTCAAAATACCGTTGGTGGGCCCGGGAGTTACGCTATGTTGCAAGGAGCGATGGAACAATCCATTGCAACGGGCACAAGGCCATCGATTACGGTTGATATTAATGGCACAGAATCTACCAAGTATATGAACCCTGTTCAATATTACTTTCCGTATTATTTTAATGAACTAACGTACTATAATTCCCCCACCGAAGACGAAGGCCCAGAAATAATTAACAAGAGCGATAATGAACAATTATTTTACCGTTTTATTGATAAATCATTGGGCCATGTGTATAACCGTCTTGGGTTAGAGTCTATGGTATCGTCGGGTGGTTTTTATTCGTTGCCAGAATGGGTAACACGCTTGGGTATAACTAATGAACCTGTAACATTACATAATTATAAACAAACCAGTTTGTACCAATATTTTTACGCCAAGGCTAGTCTGTATCATGTACGATTTGAAAATGAAGTGTATCGAGATAAGTCGTTGTATGGCGATGATGGAACCTATGACAATAATGTGGCCGCTAAGGGCTGGTCGGAGTACTTTGACTCAAGGGTTCAGTTCGGTACCACCAAGCGACGCTTGCACCCGTATGATTTTATGGATATTTTTTGCCTGGATGAGTCGGGGAATTTTATCGAAACAGATCGGGGTAAATCGAAGAATGTATGGGATTTATTAAAGGACGGCGATTGGATCGATAATGCGGGGAATGTAACTAAAAAATTAATGGATGCTTTATATAGTGGGGTTGACTTCGATTCCTTAATAACAACAATCGGACCGAATAAACCAAACGAGGTATGTCAACGATTGTACACGATATGTTCATTGGATACGTATCAGCATGATCAAACAATGTATACCACGGTGTCTCGACCGAAATTATACATGGGGGCGACGGATTCCTTAAAAAATAATGGGTACGTACCAATATATGATGGGAATTATCAATTTTTAAATGATGAAATGAATAATGAAATGAATGATGGGGTTAATGCTGAAATACAAACTAAGTTAGATGCTCTTGCGAATGCGGTCGCTACCAGTGCCAATGCTCAATCTCAAGCCAATAGTCGACCCGACTTTACGGGTTTTTATGTGACTCGATGGGATTTGGTGGCGGATGTGAATATAACGCTTAATGATAGTTCTTATACGGCACAAGAGGTCATGAACTATTTGTATAATCAAACAGGCGATAAATTTTATTCTGATTTATTTGTATCGGCCAGTGATCAATTGGCCTATTATACGCAATACCAAGCGTATGTTGCCGAAGATGATTTTTCTGATGATGATACGTCCTATAAAAATTATAATGATCTATTTAAGGGAGATAATGATGATGTTAATTCCATTAAAAGTATTGATTCTTCGGTCGGCCAAATGGTTCATTTTTTAATGAATGATATTGATTCGAGTCAGTTGGTTATTGCCCCACCAACATTAACCGTTGAGAACAATACGAATGGTGGCGCAAGCATAGAATCGGTGACACCGTCTTCATCGCCATTATATTCGTATGACTATGGTGCAATGACAAAGTTGCCATTTGATACGCGTATTGTCACGGAGGCCAATGCTTTGAAATTTTCGAATCAAGGACCCCAAATTTTAGGGGAGATCCAATATGTTAATAAAAACGATGTTAATATTGATTTAACGTTGCCTGAAAATCAAGATAAAATAG
>JBMTIN010000095.1:0-4893 GCA_049437345.1 Candidatus Marinamargulisbacteria bacterium | reverse complement strand
TTTTAGCCAGATTTCTGAAATCTTGGAAAAAATATCCTATTTTGCAACAGTCCCAACATATAATTCTCATTAATTCTTCAAACTTTAATTCATTAGTTGGTATATCCAGCATATTTTCACTCATAACCTAAATGCAACAAACGAGTTAATGCATTTACACTTGTACCCAAATGCAAATGGCCGATTGGCACAAATCGTATTGAACAGTGCACTTATTTCAAGAGGGCTTACCCCGATGCCATTCTTGAATAGTAATTCATTGTATATAAATATCGAAAAAGGTTCATATGGTGCATACCTAAACGGTAAAGCATATTATAAAATAGTATCAGAAAAAGAAACCGTCGGATCAGAAATACCTAAGATGAGCAAGGAATTACTAAACGAGATTCAAAATAAGGCTTTAACGCTATTAAAAAAAGAGGATCTAACGCCCCAGGAAAAAGAAGTCATAGAAAAAGAAATAATTTTTGATATAAAACTGGCAGAAAGATAGGTGTTCTAATCGGTAGTGGTGCAAAAAGAAGCCGGCATTCGCCGGTTATCTTTTTTATGGGATGGTTTTTTGCACCACGGCTCGTTTAATTTAAACTCGCCCACGCATGGCTTTTTTTTCGTGCATCTCATATAATGAAGTCATGATTCGTCCACGGCGTCTTCGTCAAAATCAATCCATTCGCGACTTGGTTCAAGATGTTTATATTACGGCGAATGACCTTGTATTACCTTTATTTGTTCATGATCAGCTGGAAAGTCGGCCGATTTTATCGTTGCCGGGGCATCAGCGATGGGATGCCATTTCACTGATGAAGCAGTGTGAACAGGCCCTGAACAAGGGCATTAAGGCGGTAGCCTTGTTTCCTTCCATTGATCCCGATAAAAAAACCAGTGATTGTTTGGAAGCCATTAATCCCGATAACCTGATGTGTGGGGTGGCGCGTCGCATAAAAAAAGCCTTTGGTGACGATTTATTGGTGATTGGCGATATTGCCCTGGATCCGTATTCCAGTGATGGTCACGATGGGTTGGTCATTAATGGCCACGTTGACAATGATCAAACCGTGGCATTATTGGCGAAAATGGCGTGTGTTCAGGCGGCCGCTGGGGTGGATATTTTAGCGCCATCGGACATGATGGACGGCCGTGTATTGGTCATGAGAGAGGCGTTGGATGAGCATGGATTTCAAAACCATTTGATTTTATCGTATACCGCTAAATATGCGTCTCATTTTTACGGCCCATTTCGGGAAGCCTTGGACTCAGCTCCCCAACACGGGGATAAAAAAACGTATCAAATGAACCCCGCCAATCGATTGGAGGCCAATATTGAATTGGAATTGGATGTGGCCGAAGGAGCCGACATGGTCATGGTGAAACCCGCCAGTCTCTATTTGGACATTATTTCAAATTATCATTCTACGACCACGTTGCCCATTTCGGCGTATCATGTCAGCGGTGAATATGCCATGTTAAAGGCGGCCGATGCGGCCGGTGTCTTGGACTTTAATCCGGCGTTACTCGAGGTTTTGGTCGCAATTAAACGCGCGGGGGCCTCATTTATTTTTACGTACGGGGCGCTTGAAGTTTTGGATTACTTGGGCGATTAAATGGCCTCAAATAGATGCGTTGTTTACAGTGTGCCATGGGATGTTACCACGACCTTTGGGGTTGGAACAGCCAGCGCACCCTTGGCTATTCAGGCGGTGTATCATCAATTAGACGACAGCCATCCATTTCAGTCGGCGGCACCGGTCATTGAGTTTTGCTCTGTGAACCCGACAATTTTACAATTCCAAGACATCTGGGCACCGGTATCACGGCCCATTATTGCGGCATTAAATCGTGGGGATACACTAACACCGGATCAAGACCTTCAACGACAAGGTATTAATCAGGCGTCAATACAATTGCAAGAAACGGTGTTTTTGGATACCTTGTTACGAATACGTCGTGCCGAGCCTTTATTATTGTGCGGTGGGGAACACGGTGTTGGGGTAGGGTATGTGCAGGCGTTATCAAGCGTATACCCATCGATATCGGTATTGCATATCGATGCCCATTTGGATGCCCGGCCCAACTATTTTGGGTATACGCACTCCCATGCATCCGTCATGACACATTATGCCGATACCCCGTCGGTAAAACATATTACATCGGTGGGCATTCGCGATTACGACCCCAGTGAACCACTATTTATGCATGAACATTCCGTGGGGTCCGATATTTTTTATGATTATGAGATGCATCATCAATTATTTTCTGGTGATTCATGGGCCAGCATTGTTCATGATATTTTAGATACACTGAAGCATCCAGTATTTATTAGTTTGGATGTGGACGGTTTGATGCCCTCGTTGTGTCCCAATACCGGGACCCCCGTTCCCGGTGGGTTAAACTATAATCAACTGGTGTATTTATTTGAACAACTATCTCGGCAAAAATCAGTGATTGGTGCTGAACTTGTCGAGGTCAATTCGCCTTCCGGGACAGTGTACGATGCCACGGTGGGGGCACGCCTTATTCAACTGATGGCTGGGATCTTAAGTTAACCCAATAAAAATACTCTTGGTTGCCTTTGGTGCCTTTCAATTGTGATTTTTCATGGTGCTGGACGTTCAGTCCTAATAAATTGAATTGAGCCATAACCTTTGATTGGATATCTGCCAAATAGTGTGCATCGGAGACAATGCCGCCTGGACCAATCATGTGTCGTTCCGCTTCAAATTGGGGTTTAACTAAAATAATATAGTCGGTTGTGTGGGATAGTAATGGGATTAAATTGGGTAAAATTTTAAACACACTAATAAAGGATACATCCATTACCACCAATTGAATGTCATTGGATGTTAATTTTTGTAAGGAAAGGGGGGCATTCAGGCATTTTTGAGTAAGTTCACGGGCATTGGTTCGTTCCAATAATGATACTCGTGGATCGGTCCGTAATCGATAATCTAAAATACCATAGGATACATCAATGCCGAGGACATGTTTGGCCTGCGCTTGCAATAAAACATCGGTAAACCCACCGGTGGATATGCCAATGTCCAAGGCGACTCGATGCCGTGGGTTAAGGTCAATGGTCTGAATGAAATGATATAATTTGTCGCCACCACGGGAGGCAAAATTCGATTTTTTTTCTTTTAATCGAACGTCGACTTTGGGGTCAAATGGCGTGCCGGGCTGGCAAATAACACGATCATTTACCAAAACGTTCCCAGCCATAATGTGCCGTTTGGCCATATCCGTATTGGGCATAAGGCCACGGGAAACCAACAGTTCATCCAGTTTTATTTTTTTCATATGTTACGATAACCGTTCCTTAAAATTAAAATAACACGATTCGGATACCATACGAATGGTTTGATCTTCGTGAATGATGCCAATAGACGGTTGATTTACCCCATTAAAGTTGGATGTTTTTACCAGCGTATAATGCCCCATATCTAAAAATACCAGCGGGTCCCCAATGCGGACAGGTGCATTAAAATGATAAGGTCCCATTACATCTCCTGCCAAGCATGTATTTCCACCAATATAATAGGTATGGGGGCCCGAGGCCACCGCATTTAAAATATCGGGAGTGTAAGGATACTCTAAAACATCGGGCATGTGAGCGGTGATCGATACATCACAGATCAATGTAGGGACATCGTTATGAATAATATCCAATACCGTTCCCACATAATACCCACAATGGCGACCAATAGCTTCGCCAGGTTCTAAAATAACACGAAGACCGTAGGTGGATTGCCACCGCTGGATTAATTCAATTAAATCGGACACGGCATAATCAGCATCGGTTAATAAATGCCCCCCGCCCCAATTCATCCATGACAATTGGTGCAAATGATCACCAAAATAATCTTCAATGGCATCCAAAATAATTCGAAGTGGCGGCAGATTTTGTTCACATAGGGCATGAAAATGGAGGCCGTCAATTTTAGATAATAGGCTCGGGGCCAGAGTGGCCATCGGAATACCCAATCGTGACATGGGTGAACAGGGATCGTATTTTTGTGTGGGGGCATGGCCCACACCGGGGTTGATTCGAAGGCCTAAACGGGCGGATACCGTGGGCACATTGGTTGTGAACTGACGCCACTGATGGATTGAGTTAAATGTAATATGATCGGCTAATGCATTATATTGAGCACATTCTTTGGGATGCATTGCCACACTGTGAACATGCACTGAACGTTTAAATTCTTCGACGCCCAGACGAGCTTCGTAAATAGAACTTGCGGTTACCCCATGCAAGTGATCACGTAACCACCGAAATGTATGCCATGTGGCAAATCCTTTTAAGGCTAAAATAACCTGACAATTTGTTGCAGTGGTGATGCGATCAATAACATCCGTGTTGGCATGCAGTTTACTTTTGTCAATTAAATAGGTGGGGGTTGGAAGGGATGAAACGGAGTTAATCCAGGGGAACGTCACAGTCCAGTACTTTCCACGGCAACCCTTGTTGATTCAATTCACTCATAAATGGGTCCACATTTAATTGTTCAATATTGACGACACCGGGCGTTTGCCATGCACCGGTTAATATTAACTTTGCGCCAATCATGGCCGGAACCCCCGTTGTATACGATACCGCTTGGGCATTGACTTCGGCATGGCAGTCTTGATGATGGCAGACATTATAGATTAATTTTGTTTTGGTTTGTCCCTGGATGGTCCCCGTAATCATGCACCCAATGCATGTTTTTCCATCGTAATTTGAGCTCAAGTCGGCGGGGTTGGGTAATACTTCTTTTAAAAAAGACAGGGGCGCAATGGATTGCCCTCAACATTAATGCATAATAATATGTATTAGCTATTGCAATATCTGCCTCACCTGAAGCAACTGCTAGAATTTGCGCTCTATCATTTCCTTTTGGTGTTCTTGAA
>JBMTIN010000094.1:0-4926 GCA_049437345.1 Candidatus Marinamargulisbacteria bacterium | reverse complement strand
GTGTGTTAAATTTATTTTCATATACAGGCAGTTTTAGTTGCTATGCTTTAGCGGGGCATGCTCGTTTTGTACGTTCGGTGGATTTAAATCCTCGTTATTCCATGTGGCATGATCGAAATTGCCAGTTGAATGGGTTTTCCTCTCGGCAATATGATATTGTGACTGCCGATGTGATGTCTTTTTTAAAATCACATCAAGCCAAGTACGATATTATTATTTGCGATCCTCCGTCGTTCAGTCATTCAAAGCGAAAATCAGCCACACGGTTTCATATTCAAGACGATGCGAATCAATTACTAATGCATTGCATGGACCGATTACGGCCCGGTGGATGGGTATTATTTAGCAATAATTATCGATCATTTAATATGGGCAAAAGCGTAGGGCATCAAGATTGGTTGATATCGGAAAAAACACATCGGTTTTGTTCGCCAGATTTTAAGGGTAAGTGGGGGAGTCGATGTTGGTTGATTTCACCCCACTCAGATAACGAAATAATTAAAATTCGATGAGGTCGGCGACATTCACCGAAAGTGCATCCGCAATTTTTCGCAGTTGACGAACAGACGGATTTGCGTTACCGTACTCAATACGATAATAATAATATTTTCCAAGTTCAGCTTTAGCAATGAATTGCTCTTTTGTATAACCACTTTCTTCGCGAATGCGACGAATAGTTTGGCCAAGTTGCTCTAAATCATGATCGATGGGTATTTTATATGACATGGGTTTTATATCTAACTGAATTAATTTCAATCATCCTATCTAATCCTTAATTTTATGTATATACTTTACCCGGTACAGAGGATATTGTCGATGACGCTGAGCTCATTTTGTATGTGTCGGTGTGTCAAATATAGTGGCTTTTATGACGTTATCATTGTAAGAGTATCTTTACAATGGTTTCTTTACCTCATATTATTTAATGTATGATCACTATTTTTAAGCTGATTAAAAATATGTTGAAGCATTTAAATTCGAATGAACGCGTCGAATTTATTGCTCAGGCCATAACGCTGGCTATGATTTTTGGGTGGGCCCCGTTTAATGTAATTATTCATTCAGCCATGGTGATTACCATGATCTTATTAAAGGGAAACACTTTATTTTTTATTGTTTTGGTGCCATTTTTTTTGACGATATCTCCGATAATATATGGCGTGAATCATATGATTGGGGATTTTATTTTAACCATGGCATCTCTTCGTCCATTATTTGTGTGGTTGGCGGATGTTCCTTTAATGGTATTTTTAAATTGGAATAATACGGTATCTTTGGGTGGTTATCTACTGATGATGATTGGATGTTACCCGTTGTATCGGTTAAATAGAAGATTGGTTACACGTTATCGTGCAATGTGGTTACCTAAAATAAAAGCGTCGAAATTGGCAAAGGTGTTTAAATTACCATCGTGGTTAGGGCGGTTTTTACCATGAAGAACGTTATTCGATTTTTGCTTATTTTCACCTTGGTTTTTACGGGTAGTTGGGTTGTTTTTGACGATTTTATTATTAAAAAATTAATTATTCACAACGCCGAGGCTGTATTAAAAAAAGACGTTCAATTAAAGGATGTGTCTGTTTTTTATTTTCCTCGTATGGGGCTAGAATTAACGGGGTTAAAACTGCCAAATCCACAACAGAATAATTATTTAATGGTCTCTGATCAGCTGAAAATTACGATCAACACGGGGCTTCTTTTACAAAAAAAACTGATTGTGAATGCCATCACATCTCAATCCACTCAGTTTTTGGTGCCATCGGACACGCTCATTCCTTTACGGGGGGCGAAGCCATCGGCCGATGCATCAAGTGCTTCCGCATCAGGTATTCAAACCGTGATTCGAGATAGTATTAAAACAATTCTACCGGGAGCTGACTTATTCAATACGTCGGACATGACAGATAACTTGGCAAAGACTGTGAATTTTGATGATGAATGGGCGGCCCTGGACACCTTGGTTGATCAAACGGGACAAGCGCTGAATCAAAAGAAAGCCGAAATTCTTAATCAATCCAATATCATATTGTACGAATTGAATCAGATTCAGACGCAATCTATTAGTACCGTATCTGACATTGAAACCGTCCGCACCAAATTAGATCAAGCCAATGAACGTTTGTTATCTGTTAATACCGATGTAGCGTCGTTATCAACCCTGTACCAGTCATCATCCGATCAAATAGACGCGTTAAATGTATCCATGGATCGGAAAATCACGGCGGCATTGTCGTTTGATTTACCATCCTTAAATGTGGGATCGTCGAATGTTGCCAACGTGGTGTCTAATGCGCTGGCAAATTTTGTGCGTCGTTTGGTGTCAAAATCACCCACACCAACCGTACTTTCAGAGGATGCTTCGGGGGATAACTTCGGGGTAACGTATGATTTTTCTACAAATAGATTTCCGTCCTTTTTAATTGAGTCCGTTACCATTAATACGCCGGAGTCTTCGGATTATTTGAGTGCCAAAAATATTACCTGGGACGCTGATTATCGGTCCAGATTTCAGGCCCAGTTGAGTCAAAAAAACAAATCTATGTATCGGGCATTGTCACTGCAATTAACGGCTGAAACGGCGGATAAATTGCGGGTGGATATGCGCATTGACGGGCAAATTATCCCTGACTATAAGTTGCTTGAAAACGACGATATTATTTTTATGTTGGATCGTAATGAACAGACACAAATAAGAGTGAGTGGGTTGGTTTCAACCGCCAGTGATGTGGCGGCGTCCGTGGCCATTTTAGACCCTACCTACAAATTGATTAATAAACGACCAAACACACATTTTTTAACTCATGTGGTGCCGTATTTAAATAAAAAGCCATTGCATATTTCTGCCACGGTATTGGGGCCCTTATCGGATATGGATGTGACGGTTGATACCAATGTGACGGGCCTCATTCATTCCGCGAAAGGTGATGTTATACAACGTAAGCAACAGGCCTTCAATCGTCAAAAAAATCGTCAGATTCGTGCCTTGAAAAATCAAAAGAATGCCATTTTAAATCAGAAAAAAGCGGTGCTTTCAACGTCGTATCAATCCGCACTAAATACATCTAAATTTCATCAGAATGAAATTGAAAATAAAAAGAATGGTATTCAAGATCGGGTGACCGCCAAGAAAAAAGCGTTAAAAGATAAGGCCAAAGCGGCGGTTAAGGACGCGTTAAAGAATACATTACCATTTTAGGGGTGTTTTTTTAGCGAATCCGAACGCCTTGATGTGATAAGGTTGATTTAATATCTTCAATGCGAAGGGTGCCATAGTGCAATAATGATGCTAGCAGGGCTGCATCGCAAACATCTAGGGCCTCGCGAATATGATCAATGGTGCCCGCACCGCCGGACGCAATCATAGGAATGGATACCTGTGATCGCGCCAGGGCTAAGAACTCGGTATCGTACCCGTTTTGCGTGCCATCACGGTCCATGGATGTTAAGAGGATTTCCCCCGCCCCCATATCGGCACAAGTGGTTATCCATTTCAAGGCATCAATGCCCAAGTTTTTTCGCCCCCCATGAGAAAATACTTCTCGGGTGGTGGTGGTATCACTGGCCAAATGCGCTAGCTGGGGATTGTCAGAAAACAAAGGGGCGGGGGGGCCCGTGCGTTGTTTAATATCCACGGCAATGACCACACACTGAGACCCAAAATGTTGACTAGCGGTTTGAACAAGTGTCGGGTTATGCAATGCAGCGGTGTTTAATGACAGCTTATCGGCCCCCAGATCCAATATGTCTTGCATCATTTCAATGCTGTTAATGCCACCGCCGACGGTGAATGGAATAAAGATTTCTTTGGCCACTTGTTGCACTAAGTCTTTTAAAATATGGCGTTTATTGGACGATGCTGTAATGTCTAAAAACACCAATTCATCGGCCCCACTTTCAGCATACTTTTTTGCCAACTCAACGGGGTCACCGGCATCTTTAATGTCCACAAAATTTGTGCCTTTCACCACACGACCATTGTCAACATCCAAACAGGGGATAATTCGTTTTGTAATCATAATGAAATGCCTTTCGGGTAGCCTTGTAAAAAATCATGATAGGCCATAATGGGTTTTCCTTCGGGTTGAACACGCCGAATATAAAGTTGATCATCAATAATTTCCGTTTCTATTAGTTTAATTCGTTTGCCATTGTCAATAACATACACGCCGGGTTTGGGGGCGTAGGCACGCACTTTATTGTGAATATCCACGGGCGATTGAGGGAGCGATAGCTCAAGATCGGTGGGGGTTATTTTTTTTGTGTAGCACGCCTGATGATGGTTCTGTGGTGTGCCAGTAGGAAACTGCGGGCGTTTATAAAGATCGTTTATAAACGAGGCACATGTTTCAGCACCCAATTGAGACAATGCTTGAGTTAAGGTTGCCAAGTTGTCGTGCTCTTGGATGGGGTGGGGGGCGGTTTTTAAAATGGGGCCTTCGTCCATACGTTCATTCATGCGAATAATAGTGACCCCCGTTTTCGTATCGCCATTTAATAATGCGGTATGAATGGGCGATGCCCCTCGGTATTGGGGCAATAATGACGAATGAATATTAATGCAAAAGTAAGTGTCCGTAATGTTTTTTGGAATAATTCGTCCATAAGCAACCACAATAATAATATCGGGATTAAGTGTTTGGACATGGTCGGCAAAGGCTTCTTTTGATGTGGGGGAGGCCACGGGCAGTTGGTGGTGTAGTGCGGTTTTTTTAACGGGTGAAGGGCTTGTTTTTTGATGCCGTCCACGGGGTTTGTCGGGCATTGAGATGACTGAAATGCGTGACCCAGAGCAGGTGTTAACCAAGGCGTCTAGTACGGGGACGGCAAATTGTGGGGTGCCCACAAAACAAATATGGTCTAGTCGCATGCGGCCCTTAAAAATGGGGTTAACGCCGCATTTTTTGTTTCTTCAATAAAAGATTTATC
>JBMTIN010000093.1:0-4902 GCA_049437345.1 Candidatus Marinamargulisbacteria bacterium | reverse complement strand
TGGCGCGTATCAAGTTCAATTAAAAACAAAAAAGAAAATGACCTTTTTAGATACCCCTGGACATGAAGCATTTACGGCATTACGATCTCGTGGGGCACAGGTAACAGATATCGCTATTTTAGTGGTGGCTGCTGACGATGGAATTAAGCCACAAACCATTGAAGCCATTAATCATGCCAAGGCCGCCAATACCCCGATTATTGTGGCCATTAATAAGACCGACCTACCAGGGGCCGACTTAGAACGTGTAAAACAACAATTAACTGAATATGAATTAGTTCCCGAGGAATGGGGCGGCACCACAATTGTTTCTCCAATATCTGCAAAAACAGGCGATGGCATCGATCATCTACTGGACATGATTCAACTTACCGCCGATGTCCAAGAATTAAAAACAACCTATGATGATCTTGCAACCGCGGTCACCATTGAAGCTTTTTTGGATAAAAAACGAGGCCCAATCACATCCGTTCTTGTTAAGTCAGGGAAATTAACGATTGGAAGTTTCATTACGATTGGCCCTGTTATTGGAAAAGTTCGGGCATTATATAACGATAAAGGCGATAGCGTCACCCAAGCCTTGCCAAGCACGCCGGTTGAAATATTAGGTTTATCTGAAGTACCCACCCCGGGCGATATTTTAGAGCAACATGAAAATGAAGCCGCGGCTAAAAAAGTAGCCCTTAAAAATTTGGAAAATAAAAAACAACAGCATAAACAAAGTGTCACGAAGAGTGTGTCATTGGATCGATTATCCGAACAAATTAATGACGGCGATGTCAAAACGTTAAACCTCATTATTAAAGCCGATGTTCATGGGTCATTGGACGCTATTGTGTTATCCATTAATCAAATTGATATTGATGATATTTCAATCAATGTCATGCATTCAGCCACGGGAAGCATTAATGAAAATGATATTTTGCTCGCCAAAGCAGCAAATGCCATTGTTATTGGGTTTCAAGTCCAAGTAACGAACGATGCAAAAAAAGCCAGTGCTGAAGCAAATATTGATATCCGAACATACACTATTATTTATGATATTTTAAATGACATCGAAAATGTAATGTCGGGAATGTACACCAAATCATTTGTGGAATCCAAAATTGGCGAAGCTGAAGTTCGAGAAGTGTTTAAGTTTTCAAAAGTGGGTGCCATTGCGGGTAGTTATATCACGGACGGTAAATTAGTTCGAAACAGTGTCGCCACCGTTAATCGAAACGGCAATGAATTATTTAAAGGCAAACTAAACTCACTTAAACGATTTAAAGACGATGTTAAACAAGTGGAATCAGGATATGAATGTGGCGTTGTTATTGAAGGCTTCTCGGCATTTGAAGCGGGAGATTTAATCGAATGCTTTGAAGTTAAAGAAGGCTAATCATGTCTCGAATGATTCGCGTTGAATCCTTATTAAAACAAGAAATATCAAGGATTATTCAACAAGACTTCCGTAGTAATTTAGGCCTTATTTCAATTACGGGCCTCAAAATTGCTAAAGATTTATCGTCCGCAACGGTATTTTATAGTCACTTAGGCTCCGATGATGAACGTAAACGATCTTTTGAAAAATTAAAAAAATCAGCTAGTTTTGTTAAAGGAAAACTGGGCCAACATATTCGATTAAAACGAATTCCAAACTTAACGTTCCGATTGGATAACTCCATAGAACGTGGATTTAATACCATTGCCAAACTCAACGATATTAATGATTGATGCTGTATTACGTCACCAAATATTAAACTTACCCAATAAGTTAATTGCAACGGTCCATAAGGACCCTGACTTTGATGCTATTGGCTCACTACTTAGTTTGGGCGCATTAGTTCAGTCTATGGGCAAGTCTATTGACTTATTTTCACCAGATATTAATAAGGCTGCATTTTCAAACCTGCCACATATTAATACACTCATCAACAAACCATCCTCGCATTATGATATGGCTATTTTTTTGGACTGCTCCGATGAATCCCGCATTTTTGACCCGATCACCTTCCCCACATTTACCCACAGCATTAATATTGATCATCATCAAGATAACACTCATTTTGGTACATATAATTGGGTACTCGAAATGTCATCTGTCGGGGAAATGATGGCACACTTATTCAAGACGCTGAACCGCCCAATTGATTATGACACCGCAATTAACTTATATGCCGCCATTTGCTTTGATACGGGAAACTTCAAATTTTCTAATACACAGCCATCGACGTTCATTATTGCGTCAGAGTTACTATCTAAAGGTATTCCAGCCCATCATATTAGTGAGTGGATATTTGAAAATAAAAGCGAAGCCTATTTTAATGATGTTAAGTCGGGATTAAATCACTTCTATATTGATAAGCATGCGCCCTTTGGCATTGTTTACATTCCATTTTGTGATTCTCCACAGAATGAGAGCACTGTTAATTTTTTTCGACAATTAAAAAGTATCGACCTTATTATTGTTTGCAAAGAAATTGAATTAGGACAATTTAAATTAAGTTTTCGTAGTAAACATACCATAAATGTCGCTATAATGGCTCAACATTTTAATGGCGGAGGCCACATTCGGGCAGCCGGAGCTAACTATAAAGGAACCTTTTCTGATTTAAAAAAACAACTTATTCGCCATAGTCATAAGGCATTTCAATGAACGGATTTTTACTCATTAATAAACCCACCGGAATAACATCATATGATGTTATTCGCCAACTAAAAAAAATACTCCCAAAAAAAACAAAAATTGGGCATTCCGGCACATTGGACCCTTTTGCAACAGGGCTCATGATCATCGCCATTGGGCGGAATTATACCAAACAATTAAATACCTTATTAAATCTTGATAAAACATATCTGGCCGAAATCACATTTGGAATTGAAACAGATTCATATGATATCGATGGAAATGTTGTGAAAAATCACTCGCACCCATTGAATTTGACTCTGGACAACATTCAATCTGAATTGGCCGCATTTAAAGGCGATATCAACCAATTACCTCCGGCATTTTCAGCTAAAAAAATTAATGGCACACCCGCCTATAAACTCGCAAGAAATGGGCACGTTGTCGAGCTAAAATCTAACCAAGTATCAATTTATGATTTAAATATAATAACGTCTGATTTGTCTGAGAAAAATACCCTATCGTTATCTATTCACTGTTCAAAAGGCACCTACATTCGTTCTTTAGCACATGATATTGGTCAGGCACTAGGGGTTGGTGGCCACTTATCAAAATTATTACGCACTCGTATTGGATCGCATTGCGTGGATAATGCTTGGACGTTGTCACAACTAACCAATGACGCAGACCTATCTCGAGCACTCATCAATACATTAGACGCATGAGTATTCATATTACTGGTCTAGAAAAATACAAAAAAAGTGCTGCAACAACACTCTGCTTAGGCACTTTTGATGGGTATCACCGAGGACATCAAATGCTTGCGCAACATGCTGAATTTATGGTCACATTTAATCCGCACCCAAAAGATATTTTACAAAAAAAAATCACCCCTCGATTAACCACCCCTATTGAACAATCCTATTTTTTCCCCAACCAATTAGTTATTGAATTTAATCATACCCTTTCAAAAATGCCAGCTACATCATTCTTAAATGATGTTATTTATGCGTATTTAAAACCACGTGAAATTACCATTGGGTATGACTTTCGATTTGGTTGCCACGGACAAGGAACTCCGGCCACATTACAAGAATGGGGACGTGATCATAATTGTGCGATTCGAATTATTGAAAAACAACACGATGACAATGGCCTTGATTATAAAAGCCGTCAAATTAGAATAGACCTTAATGAAAACCCTAACCGTGCATTGCAATTACTAGGGCACCCTTATCTACTCATTGGCGAAATTAGCCACGGTGAAAAAATAGGCCGGACCATTGGCTTTCCTACCGCAAATTTGCACGTACCTCAAAATAAATGTATTCCCAAGTTTGGGGTTTACAAAAGCCATATTATTATACGTAAGAAAAAATATTCAAGCATCACTTATATTGGTAGAAAACCATCATTTAATGGAACACATCCCAGCATAGAAACCCATATTTTAGATGGATTTAACAAGGTTATTTACGGTGAAACTGCAGCGGTACTATTGGATCAGTTTATTCGAGAAGAACAAACATTTTCCACAAAAAACCAGCTGATCAAACAAATTCAGTCCGATATTCAAATCGCCTATCCCGTCTGAGAATTTTTTGACGAAGGCTCATCTTGTGCATCTCTTCGTCGCTTTGAAAATGCAATCATCGCAATCTCGTCCATAAATTTCATGTCTTCTTTTTTCATTATTTTTTTCCATGCTTCGTGTTTTTTATCTTTATCTTCTTCAAGAATTTTTTTTTCTTTCATCGCCTGAATAAGGGCCTCTCGTTGAACGTCTTTTTCTTCTTCAGCCTTTTCTCGAACATCCACCTGTGTCACAATCTCTTCCTTTAATTGCTCCAAATGTGCTTTTCTCATCATCACTTGCTGGAAATCAATTGTTTTACCTTCTGAAAGCTCTCCAAATAAATCACGATGTTCTACCACCGCTTGATTTTTCAAGGCCTCTTCTTTTTCTAATTCATCACGATACTTCTTTTCAGCCATATTAAATTTGTCTTGTTCTTGAGATTCTTTAACCTCTCGAAACTCTAGCGCCGATTGAAGGTTGTATTGAAATCGCTTTGATTTTTTAAGGCGTTTGGCCATAAGATCTATTCAAATATGGTGGCAAGCATTTGCTTGGTTTCATCGAATGGAATATCCTCATCTGTTCGTTGCTTTAGAAATGCATTAACTTCATCAATTTTATCGATGGCTTCATCCACCTTCGGGTTACTTCCTTTAACATAAGCGCCAATATTAATTAAATCTTCAGCTTCTTCATAATGGGCCAAAATTTCTCT
>JBMTIN010000092.1:0-4920 GCA_049437345.1 Candidatus Marinamargulisbacteria bacterium | reverse complement strand
GATTGCACAATTACCATTACGTCATCACCCCAATGTACAATTAAAACCCATTCGTCTTCTTATATCCGACCCCGATCCCTACAATGCCATTGCCCTGATTTCAGAACATTCCACCAATCATCGGCTGGTCAAACTTATTCGACAACATAATATCCTAACCCCCATCTATATTATCCCCAAAAATGTACCATCATTAAATGGTATTAATGGGTACATTCAAAAACAGGAAGTAACGTACGATACCCTTCAACACTGCATTATTAATTACCCTCAAGCCTCTATTTGGAACTATGTTTTTGACTACGATAACGCCAACCGAACCATCTAGCCTTCCTGCAACTGATGGGCAAACTGAACATATTCATTCAGTGAATGCGCCTTCATTAGTGTGGCCGATTGAAGGGCTACCGATTCGCCCCTCAAAATTTGCTTCACTTTGACCTCACACTTCTTCCCATTTTTAGTGTATGGAATTTCGGAAACCTGAATAATCATTTGGGGCATATGACGAGGGGATGCATTATTTTTTAACTGTAATCGAATTTCTCTTTTTAATTCAGCGGTTAATGATTGTTCGGCTTGTAACTTAATAAACAACACAATTTTCTCGTCATTATCAACAATCACTGAACTCACCAATACATCGTCAATACCAGGCACATGTTCTAGAATTTGATAAAACTCAGCCGTACCAATGCGAACACCCCCTGGGTTTAGCGTTGCGTCACTACGCCCTAAAATTTCTAATGAACCATCGCGACCAATACTGACATAATCGCCGTGAAACCATTGATTCACCGCCCCGCCTTTAAAGTATGCATCTTTGTATTTTTTATATTGATCATCATTCAAAAAATAAATGGGCATGGCTGGCATGGCTTGTTGGCACACCAAATCACCCCGTTCATCCCATACCTCTTGCCCAGCATCGTTCAACGCCACCACATCCATCCCCAAACCTCGCCCTTGCAATCGACCACGATACACTGGGGTCAATGGATTGCACAATGCAAAGCAAGAAATAATATCCGTGCCACCTGAAATAGACCCCAACTGAAGCGACGAATGGCATTGGGAATATATGTAATCATAATGATGCGGCAATAATGGAGACCCCGTCGATAAAATAAGCCGAGTAGGGCTATCCAATAAGGTATGCTTTAAATTAATATTGCGTTTTTCAGATGCACCAATAAACGATGCTGAACATCCAAAAACAGTAATTTGATAACGATCAATTAAATCCCAAATCGATGCATTTAATGACATGGCCACGCCATCAAATAAAACCAAAGATGCCTGACTGGCCAATGCCGACACCATCCAATTCCACATCATCCAACCACATGTGGTGTAATAGAATAATGTGTCATTTGAATCAATATTAGCGTGCAACTGATGCTCTTTCTTATGTTGCAATAAGGTTCCACCAACACTGTGAACAATGCACTTGGGTTGCCCCGTTGTTCCCGACGAAAACAAAATAAATAAGGGATCCTGAAATGCACACGGAACAAACTCAATGGGCCCAGACGCATAATGATGAACATCCGACTCAGACAGCCATCCATCCATGGGATCATCACTGGCATTTATCCATAATGACGTTGTGCTTAATTGCTGTTTAATTTGATTTAACCGGTCAATAATATCAATGGTTTTGCCTTTGTAACAATAATTTGCCACTGAAATAACGGCATGGGGTTGAATTTGAGCCAATCGATCACAAATACCCTGTTCTCCAAAATCCGGAGAGCACGATCCCCAAACAGCCCCCAGTGAGGTTGCGGCCAACATGGCCACCAATGCGGTCAAGTTATTGGGTAAAATACCCGCCACACGATCCCCTTTTTTAATGCCCTGGGCCTTAAAAAAATAGTGCCACTTGGATACCAATGCATACAATTCAGACCGCGTTAACGTATTACGAAGCCCCGATTCATTTACCTCATAAATCGCCAAATCATTGGTTTGGTTCTGTAAACAATTTTCAGCGTAATTTAACTGCCCACCTTCAAACCATCGAACCGATAACATTTCGTTAGCATCACTCATAATACGGGTAGGTGGCACCCTAAATTGAATCCTCAAAAATGATGCAACTAACGCCCAGAAATCAGCGGGTTTCTGAACTGACCATGCATGCAAATCAGAAAATGATCCCAATGATTTTTCATGAACTCGATTCACTTCTTTCATGAATAATGCCATCCAACTATTATTCATATCCGATGACGATGGTTCCCATAACTTAGTCATCATAGGCATCCCCTTTCATCCATTTTGTTATTACCAGCCCAGCCACTGTGTTTCCCCATAAATTCACCGTTGTCCTTAACATATCTAGCAATCGATCAATCCCTAAAATAATCACCAATCCTTCAATCGGTATTCCCAACGCTGTCAAAATCATGGTCAATGTAATCACACCAGCACTGGGAACGGCCGCTGCACTAATCGATGATACCACTGTCAAAAATATAATTACTCCCAAACTGGTTATTGATAATGACATCCCATAAATTTGGGCCATAAATATAACCGCTACAGACTGAAACAATGCGGTCCCGTCCATATTAATAGTAATACCCAATGGAAGCACAAAACTAGCGACCTTATTTGGCACTTTTAATTTTTGACGACTGTCTTCCATTAAAATAGGCAAGGTTGCCGCCGAACTTGCCGTACTAAATCCGGTAATTAAAGATGATAGCATATTTTTTGCAATCTCCCATGGTGACCATTTTGTGGTTGCTTTCATAATTAATGGAATAACAACCAAGGCATGAATGGCTAGCCCAGCCCCAACAACAGCCATATACTTTGCCAAAGACACAATGCCAGCCCCACCCGTAGTGGCCACCAAATGCGCCATTAACCCAAAAATGCCAATGGGTGAAAAAGAAATCACCCATTGGGTAATAATTATCATAAATTCGTTAAACCCCTCAAATAACTCATCAATCGGAAATGCCGACTTACGACCAAATAATAAAATTAAAATGCCAATTAAAAGCGATAAAAAAATAAGAAACAACATATTTTGGCCAGATATAAAGCCTAAAAAATGAGTGGGAATAATGTGTGCAACCAATTGCTTAAATGTCATAGCACTAATGCCTGACGGGACCATTCCCGGAGGTAAAATAAATCCTTTTCCTGGACTAAATACAACCGCCAACACAATCCCCGTGATCGAGGCTAGAATGGTGGTCAAAATAAAATACCCTATGGTTTTCACCCCCATTTTTTGCAATGAAGACACATTGCCCAAACTAATCACCCCCGAAATTAACGATGCAAATACCAATGGGACAACAATATACTTTAATAAAGCAATAAATGCCATTCCTAGCCATTGATACGTGGCTACATACTCATCGGCCAATAATCCCGCCAACAGGCCCAAGACAACAGACAAAATAATGGTTAACTGCAAACGTTTCATAAAATTTGACACCTTTTTTTAATTGTGAAGTTTCTTCCTAATGATATAATAAATTTATTATGACAACATTTCAATCAAATGAACTAGCAACCACCTGTGATGAGGTGAACTTACGCCCCATTAGCCATTCTGAAACACTACTAATTAATGAGGCTCAAGATAATTTAAAGAAAACATCCACCACCCCTGTTTATAAATTTGGATTTGGCCAATCCCCTTTTTCACCCCCAGAAAGCGCTATTGACTCATTGAGAAAATATGCCAGTGAACATGATTATTTACCGGTTGCCGGTCTCCCGGCCTGCCGAGACGCGGTGGCCGTTGCTCATCAATCATACCGACCCAATATTACATCGGATGACGTTGTAATTGCGCCCGGCTCAAAGATGATTATTTACGCCATTATGGCCTGCTATCAACAGGCAACTGTTATTTTGCCACAACCATCATGGGTATCCTACGCGCCTCAGGCATCCTTACTTAATCATGCGATTCAACAAGTTCCCACTAATTTCGACACACAATGGAAAATAAGTCCCAAAACATTGGATGCCGTATGCCAATCCATTACCGACCCATCTCAAAAAATATTGGTATTAAATTACCCTGGAAACCCCACGGGAATGACCTATACATCCCATGAACTCCAGGCCATTGCCGAAGTAGCACGACAACATCATGTGCTAATTATTTCCGATGAAATTTATGGATGGCTGAACCACACCAACACCCATGAATCCATCGCCGCATACTACCCCGAAGGTACGTTTATCACAACGGGATTATCCAAGTGGTGCGGTGCCGGTGGCTGGCGATTTGGCGCTGGAATTTTCCCTCAAAATGCATCCAAAAAACTCAAAATCACCTACAATGGCATTGCATCTGAAACCTACTCGACGACGGCGGCCCCTGTGCAATATACAGCGGTGGATATTTACAAAAACATATCCAATTTAACCCCCTTTATTCACCAACAGCAAACCTTATTAAAAGACATATCACAGCGCATTGTTCGTCAACTCTCAGACGCCAATGTTCGTGTACATCAACCCGATGGTGGATTTTATATCTTTCCAGACTTCAGCGAATTTAAAGAGACATTCATTAAACGTGGCTTAACCACATGTGAAGCCTTCTGCGTTGATCTATTGAAAACAACGGGAGTTGCCATGCTTCCAGGTTCCGCATTTGGTTTCGAGACCACTGATTTTTATACTCGAATGTGTTATGTTGATTTTAATGGAACAACCGCACTAAAATCGCTTGAAAAAGACGCAAAAATCACCGATCAATTTATCCAAACACATTGCCCTAATATTATAAATGGCATTACGGCCCTATGCGATTACTTAAAAGCACTATAAACCAATGATGATGAAAAGGCTCTCATAGACATGAATTCCCTAGAACAAAACACTCTGGACCTACTCATTCAAAACTCACGTTACTCAAACGCGGATATCGCACATATG
>JBMTIN010000091.1:0-5034 GCA_049437345.1 Candidatus Marinamargulisbacteria bacterium | reverse complement strand
GGCGTGTTTTAAGCAAGAAATGGGGCCTTTTTTTTGCATTCATTCAAGACCATTTCTACCGACACCTGCCGAATACAACGGTACTCATACGGGCAATGGTACGCAATATTTTTATGGCCTTCCAACGGATTATAGCAAGGGGCACAAACTGCGTGACCTTGAATGGTGGATACGAGTGCCGTTTCTTGAATAATTTTTTTTGAATCGGTTGGGCCAAAAATACCAATCACTGGACATCCTTGCGTTACGGCCATGGCCAAGGGAAAGGAATCATTCCCAATAAACAATGCCGTTGACTTTAGTAAGTATGCGAGTTCATTTATCGTCGGGGTTACCACCTGCACATTATTTGAAAATGGCGCTCTAAGGGCCAACAAATCCGACACATCCTCGCCCCCCCCGACCAATGAAATATGACACGATGGCGATAAATCAAGTATTTTTGTCATTAACTGAGAATAGTACGGCCATCGACGAGACCGCATGGTGGCATCCACATTTTTACCACCAAACGGTGCGATAACAATATGAGATGCACTATTTACAACCAATCCCTGGTTTAATTGCGGTCCAGGAAAAAATACTGGCGGATATTTGTGCAATGAAATAACCGATTTGACCGCCAACTGAACCAACGACAAATAGCGTTTATGTCGTGATATTTCTAAATCAAATGCCGCCCAAGCCGTTAAAAAAAGCGTTGTTTTTTCGGGAGACGAAAAACCAACTCGGTCTTTTGCTCCGACGAACCAAGCTAAAATATCTAACCAAATGGATCGATGCAAATTAAAAATTAAATCATACCGTTGTTGACGCAGTCGATACAGACGAATGAATCGCGACCAACCCCGCCTTGGAATTTCCCAAACCTGGCTTACATGTGGGTGATTCTCAAACAATTCCCCATGACCAGAGAATGTCACAACATCAATCTTCCCTTTATAGTGATCTGAAATCGCCGAAATTACCGGTGAAGATTGAAGAATATCGCCCAAACTCCCCAATTTAATAATAAGTGTTCGATGAGCCAAGGGCATGGGTATTATTATAAAATAAACGCCTCGATTAATTTATATAATTTTTTCAAATTAATAAAAAAGTTTATAATGAATACATGAAACCCCATGTCACGTGTATTCTGTTAAATTACAATCAATGGCAATTGACCCAAGATTGTATTTCGTCAATAGCATTCGTTGATTACTCAAATCTAACCGTTCTTGTGATTGATAATCAATCTAAAACCCACCCAAAATCACTAAATTTCAAGTCAATTGAATACCCTGTTTTTGACGCTTACTATAAAAATAATATTATCTCAAAAAAGTCATTTAAACGGTCCCCTTTTTTTACTATTCAGTCAGATATCAATGGTGGATTTTCATATGGAATAAACATTGGAATTAAAATTGCAATTGAATCACTCGATACTGATTACATTTGGATATTAAACAATGATACCATTTGCAGTAAAGCAACATTACAGACCTTAGTTGATCAAGCAAGCCCAACAACTATTATTGGTTCAAAACTGGTATCGTTGCACGGCAAACCATTACGATCCAGCGGACAAATTCACCCCCTGCTGGGCACATCATCTGTGATAAATTCAAAAAATAAAAAAATGGATTATATTCCATTTACATCGGTATTATTTAGCCAATCATTGGCCAAAGAAATTGGCCCACTTGATGTATCTTTTTTTCTTTATTATGAAGATGCTGATTTTTGCTACCGAGCTGTCAATAAAGGATTTTCGTTATCTGTATGCCAGTTATCTATCATTATTCACAATGAAAGCTATACTACCCGCTGTAGTGAAAACCAATCTTTATGCCCTGATTGGTTACCTATATATTCCCGAAAAATTTTTATGAAAAATCATGGGTTTCATCCCATACTTATTTTCTTGAGCCTAATGGGATCTTTCATTAAAAGAATTGCGGCCAATAAATTTAGACCCGCTGTAAATATATTAATGTTAATATATAATCCTCGATTACTTCTCCGTAACCACCATTATTATAGAAAATAATTTGTATTGTCGGATTTTTTGTTTCATAGTGATAGAATATATATAGTTAAAATGTCATCAAACAATCAAAATTACTGGAACGAATTCTATAGCAATTCACAAAAAATGGGGCCACCATCTCAATTTGCAAGCTTTGTATTAAATGAATTTTTCCATTATAAAAATATTGTTGATATTGGTTGTGGAAATGGTCGAGATGCTTTTTTTTTCAATCAATATCAAAAAAAAGTATTGGGCGTTGATGGTTCTAACAAAGCCATTGAATTAAATTCAAAAGTAGCTAAAGATAATATTAATTTTAAACTGTTTTCCTTCTCGAAATCTAAAAAAATATCTGAACTTGCAGAATATATAAATCAATATTATCCCAATGCCATCATATATTCTCGATTTTTTTTACACGCCCTTACAAATGATGAGTTAGACATTTTTTTTGACTTCTTAGAATTATTAGCATTTGAAAATAACCCTATATGCATTGAATATCGAACAATCAAGGATTCAACAATAAAAAAACATATTAATAATCATTTTAGAAATTATCTCAACCCAATAGACATTGAAAAAAAAATTAATCTTAAAAAATTAAAAAGCATTTATTTTCATGAAGGAACCGGTCTTGCAAAATATAAGAATGAAGATGCATATGTTGCACGACATATCATATTAAAACAACCATAGTATGAAAAAAAATATCCCGTCAAAATTAAATACTGAAAATTTAATTGAAATATCAAAATTAATTGGTGGCAAAATCCCTTATTTTGTTTTTTTTGGAACATTGTTAGGTATAACTCGCAATGGAAAAATAATTGAAAATGATGATGATATTGACATATATATTAATATAAAAGACAGAAAAAAATTAATTGATACATTGATTTTAAATAATTACAATATTTGTTTAGATAAATATCCAAATACTACAGATACATTCTTACAAGTCGCAATAAAAAAAGAAAATTATATAACGTTAATTGATTTTTATTTTTACACAAAATCAAAACATATACTGATTGAAAAGTGGAATTTTAATGCAATCCCAAATAAAAAAAATTATCATTTACACATTCCAAATAATATTGTTTTCCCTATAAAAAACCATTCTTTTCAAGGTGAAAATATATGTATCCCATACAATAGTCCGGCTATTTGCACGTATTTATACGGAAAAAAATGGAAAAACAAATTCTTAAAAAAAAATGAGTACCAGACATTAATTATTTTAAATAGACCCTGTATATTTATTGGAAAATACAATAAATTTCTATTTAAGATCCTTGTCAAAGCAAAAAAAATTCTACCAATATAAACTTATCTACCCCCCCTTTTTTAACCAATCAATGGTCCAATCAATGTAGTGCGATGGTAACACCATTCGAATCCGCTCACCCTTCCAAATAAAAAATAAATGAGTGGCAATTAAACCAATGGGGGCGTGCCGATCTCGATAAGGCTTGGCATATAATTCATCGTTGACCAACGCACCAATTGATTGCGAGGCATGAAAACGCACCTGATGCCGTCGCCCTGTTTTGGTCACTGCGTAATACCGACGGTAGTGATCCACCGTATCCGCATAAATAAATCGGGTGTGTGCCCACTTTCCTTCGGGAGACTCATACGCCTTGCGACGATGCTCTAATCGATTTTTAACCGTGCATCGAGACACGGGCAATGCGTCACTAGCCGGCACAACGGCCATGTAGCGCTTTTTAATCCGGCGTTGCTGCATCTGTGAAAATAACCGACGCTCAGAGGCCTTCTTTTTTGAAAATAAACAAAGCCCACCCACACGATAATCTAATCGTGTAATGGGCTGAACCCCCGCGGACATATCGTTGAATCCATAAAAATCATTCAAGCCCGCCATTAAATTGAAAAACATATTTGAACGGTCCATACCAACCGTAATCAAGGGTTCCTTGTAAACCACCACCCAATCATCCGTTTCATAAAGAATAAAATTTGGGGAAAATCCATAACGATACCCTTGGTTTGGACAACAATAAACTTTTAATGTGGTTCCAGCCACCACCGGGTACAATGGATCATATAATCGACATGTTCCCAACCAAACACCCCCAGAAGCCACAATGGCCACACCGTTTCGATGAGGCCAATAATGGGCTAAGATGTCCCCCAAAGGACCGGACATTTGAGGGGTTAAATAGTGAACCATAGCGTCCGGTCGACGAGACACGTGCAACCTATCGGTTTAATGTGACTTCTTTAAATGTTCCTCGAAGCTCTTTGGCCGACGCTACCATGTGAACCAATGCCGCCTTCACCTCGGGCCAGCCGCGGGTTTTCAATCCACAATCCGGATTCACCCAAATATTTTTAGAGGGCAACAATTCGGTCGCCTTTTTTAATAAATCGGTCATGACCTCTTGACTTGGCACACGGGGAGAATGAATGTCATACACCCCAGGACCCACTTCATTGGGATAGTTAAAATTAACAAACGCATCCAACAATTCCATATTTGACCGCGACGTTTCAATAGAAATAACATCCGCATCCATACGCGCAATGGCCTCAATAATATCATTAAATTCTGAATAACACATGTGCGTATGAATCTGCGTACTATTATCAACCCCCGATGTCGATAAACGAAACGCATCAACCGCCCAGGTTAAATACTCATCCCAATCGGATCGACGAATGGGCAACCCTTCCCTTAACGCCGCCTCGTCAATTTGAATCATTTCAATGCCGGCCGACTCTAAGTCCAATACTTCATCACGAATCGCGAGTGCAATTTGAAACGTGGTATCCCGACGCGGCTGATCATCACGAACAAAACTCCACTGCAAAATCGTCACGGGTCCGGTTAACATTCCCTTCATTGGCTTGTGGGTTTTTTCTTGTGCATACTTGGACCAATACACCGTCATTGGGTGTGGGCGTGATACATCTCCATAAATAATGGGTGGCTTTACGCACCGAGACCCGTAACTTTGAACCCAACCAAACTGAGTAAATAAAAACCC
>JBMTIN010000090.1:0-5137 GCA_049437345.1 Candidatus Marinamargulisbacteria bacterium | reverse complement strand
TACAGACACGGGAAGGGGGGTTGCATTGGCCACGGCTTCAATCAGTTGGCATGCCAATTTGGGATTTTTTCGCAATGCCACACCGTGCTCCGAGCGCACCACCTTTTTAGAAGGGCACCCCATATTCAAATCAATGCCTGAAAACCCCATGTCTTCACATACTTTAGTCGCGGTAATAAATGTATCGACATTTTTACCAAAAATCTGAGCAATGACCGGCTGTTCACTGGGATCAAAATAAAGCTTTCTCTTAAGTTTTTCGGCTGAAAAATGCAATCCATCGGCCGATGTAAACTCCGTGACTGTAATAATATTTGGATTAACTTCCTTACACACCCGACGAAATGCCGAATCGGAGTACCCGTCCATAGGGGCCAATCCAATAATGGGTTTTGGCTGGTCTTGCCAAAATTTCTTATTCATCTGAATACCATACCAAAGCCCCCCCCATTTGACTATATTTCACAAATGATTGCCCCGCATAATTTTAAATAACTATAACAAAAACGATTTTTTTAGCCCGTTTTCGAACTTAAAATTGCCGTTATAATGGCATCGATACTCGGCACCTGAGCTTCGATGATTGATGTGACACCGATATCGCGTAACGCCAATGTGGTCTGCGGGCCAATACTCACGACATTATGATGCGCTATACGAGAATACCATTGATGACACCGCCGAACAGACGCAGCATTCATAAAAATAAATGTATCACTATCGCAAATCCATTCAGAACTCACCGGTGGCCGTGGGCATTGATTCTCGTAGGCAGTAATATATGTCACACGAATGCCTTGCTGTTCCAGATCATTCAATACGGGCACGGCTTCACTGGATGTCGGCATCAAAACATGGTCATTGGCGGTCAGCTGATCTTTTAAAAATACCCGCATACTTGCCATGGTGGTTACCCCTGGAATCGATTGAACACAAAGCCCGTACTGACTTAAGATCTGTGCCGTTTTATGCCCCACGGCCCGTATTTTAGCCTGATGAAATGCACGAATATCCACCCCTAATTTTGCCATGGACTTAAAAAATCCCACCACCCCATTTTCACTCGAAAATACCAACTGCGTCACCGATGCGATATCCACCCCGTTCAAACAAGTGGTTCGATACATAATTCGATTTAATGGCAAGGTGAATACCTCTGCACCCAGCTGCTGAAGGGGCCTCTGCAATCCCGATTGCTGGTGCTCAGCACGTGTTATCACAAATCGCTGATGTCTTAAAGGAAGATGCGATCGCCAATCCCATTGTTTATTGACCACATTTCCAACCACCAATAATGCAGGAGGAACTAATCTTTCCACCGATTGAATATCATTAATAGTGGCTAAGGTGCCGGTAATTACCCGCTGCTTTGCATAGGTTCCCGACTGAATAATTGAAATGGGAGTGTCCGGCCCACGCAATTGAATCAAACGAGTCACGATATGTGACAGTCGCAACAATGACATCATAATAACCAGGGTATCAGCGTTTGGGAATGCGTCATTTTGAATATCATTCATACGCGTGGCCGTAACAAAGGCAACGGAATGAGACACGGCACGGTGCGTCAATGGAATCCCGGCATACATTGGGGCGGCAATGGCTGACGTAATACCGGGAATAATTTCAAAAAATATGTTGTGTTCTATTAACGTCTCAACTTCTTCGCCCGAACGACCAAAGATCATGGGGTCCCCCCCCTTTAAACGGACCACAATCTTCCCCGCCAACGCTAAATCAACCATTCTCTGATTAATATCCTCTTGTTTGGCCGAATGAGCCCCCTTCTTTTTTCCAACACAAATAAGTTCGGCCGATTCCGCCATCATAACAATACTGGGGTGCACCAAATAATCATATAAAATAACATCGGCGGACTGAATGGCTCGAACCGCTTTTAATGAAATTAATTCCGGATCACCCGGCCCCCCCCCCACCAAAAAAACGCGTGTGGTATTATTCACTGGACATGCGCTTTAACCAATCAATGGCCACAGATACATCGTTAATATGAACCGTTAAAAAATCCGCCCGTGCATGCTCTAAAAAAACATGCAACTGATCCCCATGGACATACGCCCCTAAGGGAAGCGTGCAATTAAACTCAATCGCCTGTAATAATGACAAATAAAATTGCCCCATGTGTTGTTGTTTTGAATTCGTAATGGCCGCCATCATATGCGATATTTCTTGATCTGCCTGGCGTTGTTCAATCGCGATAATTCCCTGCCCCGGCGCAGGCACAAACTGCGTGGGGTCGGGTTCAAATGAAATTTCACCCTCACGATTTAATCGCTGCACGCCGGCCGTTGATAAAATTAACCCATCGTACCCTCGATCCTTTGCAATAGTTATTCGTGTGTCAATATTCCCACGAATGGGTTCAAATATCATATTGGGATACCAATAACGCCCCAATGCTTGTCGCCGCAAACTGCCCGTGGCCATGACACATGAATCCGTGATCACATCTTTAGTTGAAAACATAATAAAGGCATCGGTGGCCCGTTCATTTTGAAAAAACCCGGTAAAAGCCAAATCCGTATGAGGGTATGCCGTAATATCTTTAAATGAATGTACGGCTATATCGATATCCCCCACCAATAGTGCATGTTCTAATTCTTTAATAAAAATATTTTTACCACCAATTTCGGAAATAGGTGCCCGAGATATATCCCCAGTGGTTTGAATAATATGGATCTCAAATACGGTGTCTGGAAATTTTTTCGATAATAATTGATATATAAAATTGGCCTGTACTCGTGCTAAAGCCGATCCCCGTGTGCCTATGCGTACTGGACGACGGGCCATGATTTCGCCTGAGTTCGATATGCTTGCCAACGGTTTAGCTCTACCAGCGACTCAGCAATCATAGCATTCACTTTTGTGATATCATTGGTTCGTGTGTCAATGGTATTATTTGAAACAGCCTCAAGCGCCCCCATTGAAATTAATTTTATATGGGGTAACGTATCGCAATCTGGGTCAATATTTCGAGGAACACCCAGATCCACCAACGTTTGTGATTGTTTAGAAAATTGTAAATCTGACCGTCGAATCAAGTAGTCACGCGTACTTAACGCCACATAAATAGTCCGGAACTCATGTAGCTTTTGCCGAATCGCAGCAAATGGCAATACGGTAATCGCGTTGAATGTTTCCGCCATTTCTTCAGCTCGACTCATGGTTCGATTCGCCACAAATAATGACGTATGTCCCATGGCATTCAATTTAACCAACGCACGTTGAATCATAACACCGGCCCCCACCAATAACATTGGTTCATGAATAAAATTAGGATTGTGATGACGAATGGCTTCAATGGCAATGGAACTAATAGAATGCGCCCCCGATGATATTTTTGTATTGGCACGCACGTTTTTACCCGTGGCAACCGCCGTTTGAAATAATTTATTTAATTCAGACCCAGTCGCCCCAAATTCCATACAGAATGAATGACCATTTTTTACTTGGGTAAGAATCTCATTTTCACCAATAACCATGGACTTTAAGCCACATGTCACCTCAAACAAATGCTGAATGGCAGCATTATGAACATATATACTTGAAATGCGCCTTATGACCGACTCTGAAATACCCGTTCGATCTTTAATGCACCGAAATAATACCGCCAATGCCTTGCGATAATCCGGAGATGTAAATACCCATTCGGATCGATTGCAGGTTGAAATAATCACCATTTCATTAAAAAACATGGTATCCAATAACGTTGTTAAATAATGGGTCTTATCATCTTTATTCGAGGCTACTTTCTCAAGCAACGACATCGGCGCTGACTGATAATCAATACTAAGAATGACACTATTCATAGCCATCAGTTTAAATAAATTATTGAAAATATTCAATTGGGATCATTGGTTCGCTAAACGATTCAATAAATACAAGCTCACTGACCCCACCAAGATATTGGGCATCCAAGCGGCCACCAAGGGGGAAAGAATCTCATTAATCCCTAAAGCTAGGCCAAGCGAATAAAGAATATAATATCCTAAAATAATAATAATACTAAGTCCCATACCCATGGCCGATGACCTCTGATGTGGCTGAAAACTTACGGCTGAACCAATCATTGTAAATATTAAGCAAGCAAAAGGAATGGCAAATTTTAAATAATATTGAATGTTTAATTCATTGGTATTTTTACCCAATAATTGCTCTTTTTGAATATACCCGCTCAATTCTTTGGCATTCATTTCATCGTGAGATTTTTCTTGATTTGTAAAATCCAGCAAATTAATCGCTAAATTAATCACTTCTTTTTCAAAATTAATGACCATTAACTCTTGCGATTCCGCCCCTAATAAAACATGCATCACCCCATCATTAAATACCCACCCCACGGAGGCGTCCCAACGACCAAATTTAGCCCGAATAATTCGACTCAATTGCCCTTGTGTATATTCGGCAATGGTAATGTCTTTTAATGTTTCATCCTCTACTTCACGAACATTAATAATTCGAAACGGGTAGCCATTATTGTCATATTGGGTGAGATTGACGTTTTCTTTAATGGAAACATTGGTATTTTTTAATTTATTAAGCAGTAATTCGGAATGATGATTGGCTTTTGGAACAACCACTTCGTTAAAAATGATTGTAATTAAGCTAATTACTAGTCCAATGGAAACAATGGGAATTAAAATACGAAGTAAACTGACACCGGCGGCACGCAGTGCTACTAACTCTAAATCCGCACTTAATCGGCCAATAACTAAAATTGTGGCCAATAAAATGGCCATCGGCAATGTCAAAGAAATAATGCTTGGCAAATTGTATATAAATAATTGAATGGTACTCCCAACCCCAAATCCATACTTGACCGCACGCGATACTAATTGAAAAATTAATGTGCTACCCGCAATAATAGATGTAAATGCCGCTATCCCAAATACAAATGGAAAGATAATTTCCTTTACTAAATAACGGTCCAGTAGTTTCATCTATTTTAATTTAAATTCTGTTCCTAAATAATACTTTTTAGCAATATCGCTATCGGCTACCTCTTGGGGGTCACCGGTCACCAAAATAGTGCCCTTATGAATATTGTTAGATCGATCCGTAATTGCCAATGTTTCTCTAACATTATGATCCGTAATAATGACACCAATATTTTGAT
>JBMTIN010000089.1:0-5145 GCA_049437345.1 Candidatus Marinamargulisbacteria bacterium | reverse complement strand
AAAATAGTCACTAAAATCTTTATGACACCTCGCAATGGCAATCAACTTAAAGCCGTCATCATTAATACTCGATAATAAATCAAATACTCGTTCAAATTTAGAAGACGGCAATAAATCTGTAAAATGAACCAGTGCATGATCAGAAACCGATACTTTAAATGTGTCTGATAACAATAAATATTTTTTTCTATCCCAATAATAGATTGGTTTTGATGACATTACATAAGGAATGATCAACGCTTTTATTCGGCAAATTTCATTTAAATAAGATTTAATCATGCGATTGGATACAACATGACAAATATCCGGTAAATCCAAAGGAAAACATTCTGTTAATAGCTGTTGTATAAATTGGCTTTTTATTATTTTTTTTGCATTATCTTTATAAAATGCGTCGTGATGTTTAATGATTTTTTTACATGAATATTCAGAAAAGATTGATTTTAAAGCCATTGTCACAGGTAAATTCGATGGAATCGAAAAATAATTTTCTATAATTAAAATATCCAATGAAAGGTCATTCATCCATGATGATATCATCGCCCCAATGCGTTTTGAGGTATGTTTTAATCTGGTTAATTCATCAATATCATCATCTGTAATATCAAATAAGCGTGATGAAAATGTGATATTATAATCATTTTCACAGTATAATTCCGTCATAACGGTCATATTTTTTAATACAGCCCGTGATTTTCCCGTCATAATATAAATACGATGCCCCAAGGAGGTCATAATATCATGCCACTTCTTAAATTCTAATGCAACAGAAGAATATCCCCCAACCTCAGGTAACACAATGCCTATATTCATACGTTATGTTATCGATCAAAACATAATTAAATGAATGCCCCCCCCTCGAATAATAACCGTTATTTTTTAACTGGCATCATATGGGTACACACGCCTAAAGCATGTTCCGCTGATTCCATCAGCGTTTCCGATAACGTAGGGTGTGGATGAATGGTTTCGCCAAGGTCTATTACGGTCATTCCAGATTGAATGGCAAGTGCAGCTTCGGAAATTAAATCTCCGGCATGATCGCCCACAATACCAACCCCCAATATACGTCCCGTATCTGGGTCTGAAATAATTTTAGTTAAGCCCTCTGTTCGGTTAAGCGTTAAAGCACGACCGCTGGCTGACCAAGGAAACTTGCTCACCTGAATATTTAACTGGTCTTTTTTGGCGTCTTTCTCAGTCACACCCACCCATGCAATTTCGGGATCCGTAAACACAACCGCTGGAATCACAACATCGTCCAAAGTTAAGGTCACATCGTCCAAAATTTTTGAGGATGCAATTTTAGCCTCTTTGGTGGCTTTATGCGCCAATTGGATTCCCCCAGCCACATCCCCAATGGCATATATATTGGGAACAGATGTTTCACAGTGATCATTAATAGATATCATCCCCTTGTCATCCATTTTAATGGTCGTGTTATCCAAAGCTAAATCATCTGAATTTGGAACGCGCCCCACACTCACCAATACCTTATCGTAGGCTTTTGTTATGGAATCATCGCCCTCTTTTTGCATGACCACTTCGATTTTTTTACCTTTGGTCGCCATTTTTTTTACGGTGTGCGACAAATACATGTTCGCCATTTTTTTCGATACATACGTTTTAAACACACGAACCAAATCAGAATCGGCACCAGCCAATAACTCGGGCAATGCTTCGACTACCGATACCTGTGACCCTAAACTAGCATACACACTCCCTAGTTCCATGCCAATATAACCACCGCCAATAACCAATAGATCTTCGGGAATATCGTCTAAATCCAAAGCCTCTGTGGATGTCATAATGCGAGGATTCCCTAAATCCATATTTGATGGAATAAAAGGGCGCGACCCCGTAGCGATAATCAATTGATCAAACGTAAAAAACTGCTGTGAGTCGCCTGTTTCAACGCGTAATGTATCGTTATCATCAAATACTGCTCGCCCCTTTATTACCGTAACCTTACGAGCCTTAGCTAACCCCTCAACCCCTTTTTTTAAGGTATCCACAACTGATGTTTTCCACGATCGAAGATCCTCTAAATTGATCTGAGGTTCGCCAAATGTGACCCCCTGAGCCGTTGATTTTTTTGATTTATCAATCATTCCAGCAACATTAAGCAATGCTTTTGATGGAATACAACCTCGATTCAAACATACCCCCCCCAAATCCTCTTTTTCAATCAAGGTTACATTTCGACCATGGTCCGCCAAATAAAATGCCGCGGCATACCCCCCGGGGCCAGCGCCAATAATAATAATGTCTTTGTGTTCTTTTTTCATACGTTAGTTCACCCACTTTTTATCGAATAACTCGATATTTTTTGTTAATTCTTGCACAAACCGTGCGCCGTCGGCCCCGTCAATAACACGATGATCATACGATAACGCCACAGGCATCATTAATCGATTTGTAATTGCCGATGTTTTCGCATCATATTCAACCCGGTTCTGAGCACGCCCTGTACCTAAAATTGCAACTTCCGGAGTATTCACAATAGGCGTAAAATGAGACGCCCCTAGCCCCCCCAAATTGGATAACGTAAATGTCGCCCCCTGAATATCGCTTACAGATAATGCTTTATTCCTAGCTTTTTCGGCCAATGCATCCAATTCTTTAGCAATGTCTTGCAATGATTTTTTATCGACATCTTTAATAACAGGCACCACCAATCCGGCATCGGTATCCACGGCAACGCCCAAATGAATATACTCTTTTATAATTAATTCGTCACCAACCAAACTGGCGTTAAAATGATCAAAAGCGGTTAATGTTTTGGCTATGGCTTTGAGTACAAATACAGTGACACTTAATTTAATATCGGTGGGAGCCAAATCAGCATTTAATGTCTTTCTCAGTGCCATAATACCATCCATTTGAATGTCCGCAAACTGCGTCACATGAGGAATCTCCGTCCAGGCATTCGATAAATGTGTGGCTATTTTTTGACGCAACGACGATAATTTTTGAGTTTTGATGGGACCAAATGATTCAAAATTAACGGCTGGTTTTGCCGGGGGTTTCTTTGTGGATGCTTCAGAGTCAGTGGCCGAAGATGATGAAAATGCCGCCGATTGAACATAGGCCAAGTAATTGGTGACATCGTCCCATGTAATTCGAGCCCCATGCCCCGTACCCGTCACTCGTCCCAAATCAAGTCCTGATAATCGAGCAAACTTTAAAATAGACGGAGACGTATGTACTTGACTTAAATCCGTCGATACAGAATAAGCCACCGATGGTAAGGGCGCCGAAGTTGGGGGTGTAATCGGGGGTGCCACAGGTGGTGCCACCGGAGCCGATGATTCAGCCACCGCCGATGCCGCCGGTGAGGCCCCTCCCTCTAAAGTCACCACGACCATGCCTTCTTTTACCAAATCACCTTCAGCCACTTGAATGGCCGATACAACCCCATCCGACATGGATGGCACGGGGGCCGTGGCTTTATCTGTTTCTAGTTCTAACACCGTCTGGTCAACCGTCACATGATCCCCTGGCTGAACCAATATTGATACAACATTTGCTGCGTCAATCCCATCCCCTAAAAAAGGAATTTTAATATCCATTGTTTTCTCCTTTATGTACGAAACGGATTTCGTTTATTCGATTTAATATTAAGCGTTTTATAAACAGCGTCAAACAATGCTTTTTTAATTGTTTTTTGCCGATATAGTTGAGTAATTGCCGCTAAAATAATCATAGGTTCATTAACCTCAAAAAATTCACGCAATTGTTCACGGGTGGCGCTTCGACCAAACCCATCCGTGCCTAAACTCAACAGACCACCGGGCACCCACTGACCAATTTGATCGGATACCATCTTCATGTTATCAGACACCGCAACGAAGGGGCCCGATGCTGACGCCAGTGTGGCCTGTAAAAAGGAATCCGGAACGTCTTTGTCTGGGTATAATAAACGATCTCGATCCACCGCCAAAGACTCTTCACGCAATCGTTTGTAATTGGTCACACACCAAACGGTACTACCAATGCCATGGCTTAATAACGTGACTTGTGCCTTTAATGCCTCATTCACCAATGACCCACTGGCCAATATGTTTACCGTGATATCACCGGATGTTGTCTTAAACGCATAAATTCCTTTTAAAATACCCTCCGATGCTCCCTCTGGCATCGCTGGCATTGGATAATTTTCATTTCCCAATGTTAAATAATAATAAATAGCTTCATTATTTTGATACATCCGACGAATACCATCATTAATAATTTCAATAATTTCATACCCAAACGCCGTGTCATACGCTTGAATGGACGGAATGGAACTGGCCAACAATAAACTGTGCCCGTCTTGATGCTGCAGGCCTTCACCATTCAGAGTGGTTCGCCCCGATGTTCCACCACACAAAAAACCACGGGTTCTCATGTCGGCCGCCAACCATGCCAAATCACCAATACGCTGAAACCCAAACATAGAGTAATAAATATAAAATGGAATCATGGGCTCCCCGTGAGTTGAATAACTCGTGCCCGCCGAAATAAATGACGACATTGCCCCAGCTTCGTTAATGCCTTCTTCTAAAATTTGACCGTTTTTTTCTTCACGATAATACAACAACGATGCACTATCAACCGGCTCATATAATTGGCCAAATGGGGCATAAATACCATACTGTCGAAACAATGCTTCCATACCAAAAGTTCGGGCTTCGTCGGGAATAATGGGCACGATACGGGGCCCAATATCCTTATTTCTAAGTAAGTCGGTCAAGTATCGAACAAACGACATGGTGGTTGATAACTCACGATCACCGGAACCACGGGTATGTTTAGTCACATCCGAAGGCAATGGCATGGGGAGCATTCGTTCTTTTCTTTCGGGTAAAAAACCAAATAACTTTTTTCGAGAATTAACTAAATATTGATATTCTTCACTATCTGCCGAAGGCCGAAAAAACGGCGTATCCACAATTTCTTCATCACTAATCGGAACATTAAGGCGATCACGAAATTCACGAAGTTCTTTCTCGTTCATCTTTTTTTGCTGATGCGAAATATTTTTGCCTTCCCCCGCTTCTCCAAGGTTTCCAACAATGCTGCATTCTCTTCCGTTGCCGTTGCCAGCCTAGCTTGTGCTACTCTCGCAGCACTCTCCAGCGCCTCTGTCCTCCGTCGCCACTG
>JBMTIN010000088.1:0-5375 GCA_049437345.1 Candidatus Marinamargulisbacteria bacterium | reverse complement strand
AACGTCGAATGCCCCACAATCTGAACATTTTCGGGTCATTTTTTGTGACGTCATGCATTTGTGGCAACGAAATACCCCATCGGAATGGTACGTAAAACTACTTTGACACCCGGGGCATTCTTGAATTGCACCGCAGGAACGACATTTTAAAAATGACGAATAGCCCCGTCGGTTCACCAAAATTAACGTTCGTTTTTGAGCATTTAAATTTTTCTCGATACCTTTTAATAAGGTGTCATGGATTAACCAATTTCCCTGGTTATTCGTCATATTCAAAATGCTAACGTCAGGCAACGGATACGTATTGAATCGTTCCGTGAGGGCATGATACACCATGTCCGATGTTTGCGTTGCGTAATGGGTATCAACCCCCAGGGTGGCGGAACCAAACACCACGGTGCTGTTTTGAATACGGGCGCGTTCAACGGCCACGGTATGCGTGTAGTATCTTGGCGTACTGTCTTGTTTATAGCTATTATCGTGTTCTTCGTCGATAATAATTAACCCCAATGATTCAAATGGCATGAATATGGCCGATCGTGGGCCCATCACAAGGTCCAATTCACCATTTAGGCATTGGTTCCAAATAATGTCTTTATTTTTGGGCGTTAATCCCGAATGAACCACCCCAATGCGTGAAAAATGACGAGAAAAGAAGGCCGTGAATTGTGGCGTTAAGGAAATTTCGGGAATTAATATCAACGCTGATTGTTGTCGTTGAATGCACGCCTGAATCAGATGGGCATAAATTTGCGTTTTTCCACTGCCAGTAATGCCATGAAGTGCATGGCATGGTTTTTTAGACGTTTGAATCGCCTTAAATACCCCCTGTTGAGTTGGGGATAAGCACGGAAGAGGGGCGGGGCTTGATGGCGATAATGCGGAAGTGTCACGATGCTTTTTATTCCCCACAATGCACTGCAGTGCCACGTAATCCGTCACGCAATAATAAGGGGCAAACCAATCGATCAGTTGAATTAAATATATTGGCACCCGAGCGCGCTTGGTATTGATGGCATTGACAGATGACAGTGTGAAATTATGATCCTCTGAATTGGATTCATAACAACGGGTGACCAAGCCTTCGCGTTCAGTTTTTGCAAATACAATATGAACAAAATCACCCACCGATATGACCAATGTTTCGGGGATAATGTAGGTGTACCGGTTGGGGGCATTGGCTAATACAATAATTTCGGCAACGAGCATATGACTACAGTGTAACGTGATTACTGAATTTCGAGTATTCTAAATACGATGATGCACGAATGGGCTGTTTTTTATCAGATAAGGGTCTTGTGAAATATCGTTTTTTTTGATTATATTTAATTTCATATTCAAGTATTAAGTGAGATTATTTTGTATCGTGGTTTTCAATTTTTTTCTTCGAATTATTTGGGCGTATGTCAATTAACGTCCACGTCCCCTTCGCCCCGCCCATTGTGTCGGTTGACCTCGGTTCGGCCACTATCGCCGTTGATGGGTGATCAGTCGGTTGAACTTACATCGTTGCAAATTCGATCACATCCCGGTGATAATGATCTTTTGGGTGATACTCATTTGGACTTTAGCTATAACCCCGGGCAACGGTTATCAATACCAGAAATGCAGGCCATGTTTTTAAAACATATAAACCTTCAAGTGATTATTCAAAACGATACTGTTTAATTGGGAAATTGAATCAGTAAGTATACAAAGAATGAAACACATTCAATGCCATGCCCAAGTCAACGTAAACCTCTTGATCCGATTTGCTTGGTGTGGCAATGGTTCGGGCGTATCCCAAGGATATCGATAATGGCATATCAAATATCAGTGTATTCGCCACACCAAATTCAATCCCAATGGTTTGGTATACGCGCTGTTTTTTATTATCTGTTTGAGGAAATAGGGCCATTTCATAAAAAAATTGCCCATTAACGCCCGTAATATATCCAAAGGGGTGCCGAAATTGATCTTTTGAAAATCGAATAATCGGAAACAAGGTGTTGAGACTGATTTTGGCCATAGTTGACCGGTGCAGGGTGTCCGTTGTTACACCACGAAGACTCATTTCAGAAAATGATCCGGGGGCATTTCTACCCGTTCCAATGGTTATTTGGGGCGCAAATAATAATTGTGGGCGTATACTATAAAAAGGTTGATACGATGCTGTTAACTGGTGAAAATAACGGTTAAAAATGCCTTGCGGCGCCCATTCTATACGCGCATTGCCAATAGCGGGGGCTGTTATCATGTTTTGGTATGACCATGACAAAAACATGGCTTGAAATGTTTGATGTGTTGATAACTGATATTGTTGGGAAAAACCATACCCAATGGATGATAATGTGGCTTCTGTGTGACCATAAAACCCATGATCAATTTTTTCGTATATTGGATGTAACACACCAATATCAGCAACGACAGCATTGTCAAAGTCATATTGAATTACACCTGATACCAAAAGTTGTTTGGCCAGATATCGGGTGTACCCTGCAAATAATGACGGGGCATCATAGTTATTAATGGCATTTAATCCAATGCCACCATAAATAGAATAATCCAGGGCCTTTGTTTTAGATACTTGAACACCCATAAGTGATGGTTCACTAAACAATGATGGCATGGTCATAATGTACGGGACCATTACATATAATTGTGTGGCATCCATGGTCCGGTGGTTATCTAGCGGAGACATATTGCCACGAAGCATATCAATACCGGTATACACGGTTTCTTTTTTAGGGTAGAAATTATTAAATCGATTAGTTTCCATTAATTGCATATCAGGGTCAAGGGCAATGGATGTTATGGGGGCTTTATGATGAACCCTTAATTGTGTATTTGAGGTTGGATTCCACAGTGTGTCGGTATCGGTTGTTCCGTCTTTATAGGTAATGGTGATGGGCACAGCCATAGGCGCGGTGCCTGTTTTTTGAATTGAAATAACACTGTCAAATCCATTGTTCTGAGTAGTAATGGGTGCGGATACTAAGACATCTGCCGTGGCAGCTTCAAAGGCCCAGTGTTGGAAAAATGAGGTTGTGTTTTGAGTGGATATTTGAGAAATAATGGCTTGGAATGATTTAAATGATCGATCGCTATGATTATAATCACTGTATTTTCGAATGGCTTCCGTCATGTTTTTTGTGCCGATATATACCGATAACGACGAAAAAAATAACAATGCTTTGTCGTAGTCTTTGGTGCTTTTTGCATTTAAATTAGACACATGAAATGGGTACGATAGCGGTTCATCCCATTTATTTTTTAAATTAACCTGATAATTATAAATTATGGTGTCTTGGTAATCATTGGAAATACCGAGTCCCAATAATGGGTTCGCCAATAAAAGGCGAGTATCTGTAAAAAAACGGGGATGGTGACCATAATAATGATTAAAAAAGCCGTAGCTCATGTATTCGGTGAGTCCTTCACTTAATGCATTATTATGGCCAAAATTCATGTCAAAACCCGACCATAAGTGGGCCAATTCATGCGCAATAACATACGTTTGTAGACGTCGAAATAAATGCCATTCTAATTTTGTATTAGGTGAAAATAAACTGTTTCCTAATATGGCATGACCATTAATAGCCATTCCCCATAAACCTGGAATTGGAGACTGTGATAGGGTGATGGTTGGGTAGGGGAGTGGTCCATAAAGGGCCGTATAATATTCAATGGCGGCCATGGCATCTTGACTCAGTGTCTTAACAACCGATAATGGGGTGGTATTTAAATATAATAACTGGATATTGGTACCGTTTTCCGTTGTGTCTCTCCATATTTTATATTTAGGTGACATTACCACGCCAATGCCATGAATCGGGGTATCCCAACTGGCCGTGACAGTTGTATGGTCATTTTGAGTACTCGTTTGAATGCTTGTAGCGGATAAACCAATGGTTGTGGGTTCATTTACAGACAATGCGAATTTACTTACATGGTGCCGTACGAACTGATGGTATGTATCGGGTGTCATTAATGAATTAACAATCACGGGGTACCATAAAAATCGTAATACACTGACCTGATCAAAAGTATAACTTTCATTTGTTTGATACGTTGCGGGTATTTTTTTTGTGCTTTGAATCGTTAATGTTTTTCGCTCATTGGGAGCAATGGGGGTTGGCAATATAACTTTTATCAAATTTTGATGATTAAAAGTTTGCTGTTTTCGCAACGCTTCATCAGAATGGGGTTCAAATACCAAGGGGCCATAATTATCGGTTATTTTTTGTACGGTGTGTTGTGAGGACTGAAACTCATTGAGATGATACGCATGATTTAAAGTATCTGAAATCGATGGGTTTTTATGACTGGCACTGTTATCTAAACGCAAATAAAGTGTATTAACGGGTTGATCGCTGGTATTGACCCACTCAATATTTTGACGAATGACCAAATCATTACGAGTAACATTGAATGTGGCCTGAATCGAATGTGTCTGGTCAACTGTCGCAGAAAATAAGGGTGAAAACAAAATAAAAATGTGAAATATTACTTTTTTCATCATTTTTTAAATATATATTTTTTTTGAGAGATGTCTATTTGACCGAAAACGATGATCCACAAGAGCACGATCGTTTTACATTGGGATTATTGATTTGAAACCCTGACATTAATAATGTTTCAACATAATCCAGTTCAGACCCAATAACAAACATGTAACTAAGCTTTTCAACAATCAAGGTAACGTCATCAAACAAGAATAATTTATCACCATTTTTTTGAGCATCGTCAATACGGCCCAAAGAAATATCGTAAGAGTTACCGGAGCAACCATCTTTAACCACCTGAATACGTAGCCCATAGTCAGTGTTACTTTTACCATCTTTTTCAATAAAGTGACGAACTTTTTCAATCGCTACCGGGGAAGCACCAAACGTCAAAGATGGGTTTTTTGGCGGGGCAGGGTCATCGTTTGGAACAAAAACTTTTTTTACGTTGCCGCAATCAGACATAATGGCACATTTGTATACCCGCCACTACGCGATGGTAACATCCTTATTTAAGTATACATCTTGAATCGCATTTAATAGTGTAATTCCTTCATCCAGTGGTTTTTGAAACGCTTTACGACCTGAAATAAGGCCCATCCCTCCGGCGCGTTTGTTTATGACCGCCGTGGCCACGGCATCGTGCAGATCGTTATTACCTGACGCACCACCCGAATTAATTAAGCCCACTCGACCAAAATAGGAATTAGCGATTTGATAACGTGTCAGGTCAATGGGGTGATCCGACGTTAAATTGCTGTACACACCATCATGCGTTTTTCCAAAGGATAACGCCTTATAACCGCCATTGGTTTCGGGCAATTTTTGTTTAACAATATCGGCTTCAATGGTGGCGCCCAAGTGATTCGCTTGGCTGGTTAAGTCCGATGC
>JBMTIN010000087.1:0-5376 GCA_049437345.1 Candidatus Marinamargulisbacteria bacterium | reverse complement strand
TCACTCGTCACAATGATCCAACGGATCACGGTGAAGTAAATGCCATTCGTCGGGCGATATTGGATGGCCATGCTCACGATCTTTCTGGCGCTACTTTATTAACCAGTACGTACCCGTGCCCCATGTGTTACGGATACGCTTTGGATCATGGCATTCGACACATTATATACAGCAATACTGAAACCGATGCCACACAATTTGGTGGCTTTAATGATCATTACTTTTGGGCGCATGTTGGCAAAAAAGTTCAGCGTGATGACCTTGCCCATGATTATTTTCAAATGTCAGGGCATCGGGTGATTCCGGTGGATTCAGAGACGGGGAATGCTTTGGAAGCTGTATTGCGATCGTATTGTCGGACGCATGGGTTTGAACCTCAAGCGTTGTCTTTAGCCATGGATCAGCCCCGGGTATTACGTTTATTTGATTACATGGCGTTGCACTGGGCGGGGGCGGATATTCCGGAACACAAGGTATTTCTAAAGGCGTTTCCTATGCCCGGAAGTGGATTGGTACATGTGCCGGAATGGTCGGGCGTTGGGCAGAAAATATTTGATTTTTTTAATCAGTTTGGTACCATGTACGGTCAATCTAAGCCCGCCATTTAACGGCGTAATCGTGAATCAATACGGGCCATAATTAATGGAATAAAGCTCATGAGCATAATCACCCCACCAGAAATTAAAAATAATTGATTTAACGGCACGTGAAGGGTGTATAAAAGAACTGAAAATAACAGGGGGGATAGGGCGGTTCCGCCATTTCGAACAATGGCAATAACGCCTTTAATTTGACCAATGCACGATGCCCCATATAAGTGGGCCCATAAATATGACATCGTGGCGGCCGATGCCCCAATTCCCAGCCCATACAAGGCATAATACCCATAGGCAATCAACGATGTGCCTTGAATGGTTAATAGCATGGTGGCCAGGCCAATGCTAAAGGTCAATATAAATAACGGGGGGATGACACCCCAGCGGTCAATCAGGGGCCCCACCACCAATGTGGTTAAAAATTTAATAAGGGCATACCCAAAAATAGCCATGGGAATGGCCGACAGCGGCCATCCTTGATTCGAAAAAATTGTTAATTGAAAATAAAATGCGGCGGTCATCATTATGGGCGGGATCGAGGATAATAACAGGTATACCGGAAAGTAAGGGTCCCTTAATACGGTGTGAAGTGACGCATCCTCTGGTGTGTTGGATGATTTTTTGCCTGAACCGCGTATGGTGCCATGAAGCCCAAAAAATGATAGGGGTAAATACAGGGTTAGGCAACTAATGGAAAACACAATGAAGGTCCATTGGAATCCAATATGTTGAATCAATAAAAAAAAGAGGCTCGGAAACACAAATTCGGATAACGGATACCCCAATTGGGTCAAACTTAATGCCGAACCACGGTGCGTGGACCACTGTTTAATGGTATGCGATGTGGCGGTTAATGTTAGTGCCCCTTGACCAAATAAACGCATAAATAACAACGATAAAAACAGCCCAATTTGATTCGGTGATATCGCAAATAATACGAGTGATGCTGCGAACCCGAAAGCATTCAATAGTACGGTTTTTTGTGGTGTCCAGACATCAATTTTTTTTCCGATAAACGGCAACATAAGCGACGCCAACAGAGTGGCCATAGAATAGTTTTTTGCAAAATCCAATGGGGATAATGACAGAACGTTACACACGGTTGGAATGGTTAACGAAATTAAAAATGTTTGCCCGGGTGCCGAAAAGAAAATGCCCGAAATCGAAAAAATAAAAAACCGAGATTGCGTTAATAGGTGGTAATAATTAGTGATCATGGGTGCGCCAATAACGATTTATTTTTTTTAGACTTTGGGTGACCGCATCATGCAATGTGGGGGATTCGGCCATGGTCTGATGCAACTGACGATTCAATATGGTTTGTTCTTTGGACGATAAATTGCCAAAAAGAATCAAGTCATTGCCCGCGAGTATGGCGTTTTTTGCTCGATCCAATGGCGATGCCATTATTTGGGTTAATGCACGCATATTTAAGTCGTCGGTAATAATGAATCCGGTATAATTCAACTGATATTTTAATCGATCAATATGGGGTTTCGATACACTGGCAGGGCGATGAGGGTCAATGGTATCGACTCGAAGATGCCCCATCATGACCATGTGAGTATCGACGGGATATGTCCGAAAAAATAAATGGTAGGGCAACAGATCGTGGTCCGTATGATTTAGAGAAATATCGGGTAATTCATAATGAGAATCAATGGCGGTTGAGCCATGACCTGGAAAATGCTTTAACGCCCATAAAATACCGTGTTCTTGATGCGCGGCGTACATAATACCTGCACAATTTGCCACCGTTGTGGCACGATCCGAATAACAGCGGAAATCATCGCAAATGCTCGATGCGTAAATCAGGGGTTGAATATCCATGATCCCCCCCAAGTTAAGGTTGATGCCAATCTCTTTGAGTAATGCAGCGACTTGGTTGGCCACGTGACGCTGATGGTCCGGCGAGGCCTTGCAAAATTGGGCCGGTGATGGAGTACTCAATTGAAAGGAATCATGTGTTAAGCGATTCACGAGGCCCCCTTCATGATCAATGGCCACAAAAATAGGCGTCTCTTTTTTTAGGTAGGCAATGAGGGTCTTTAACTGAAATTTATTAATAATATTCCGTTTAAATAATATAACCCCACCCACCGTGCCTTGCTCAATATGACGCTTTAATTGAACCACCGAGGGGTCATTGGGGTGGGTGCCATGAAATCCTGTGATGATTAACTTTCCAACAGATACACTCGAAAAACACGGCGATATCAAAAAAAATAAAATTAAAAATATTGCCCAAAGATGTTTGTTCATATTATATTTATTTTACTTTAGAGGAAAGGAGTCAAATGTGCCACAAGAAAAAGGTTTTGGACCACATTTAATGCTGGATTTAAATCAATGCAATGAACAGGCATTGGACTCCTTGATCACCTGCTTTCAACTATTGGATGAATTGCCGAATCATATTGGTATGACGAAAATTACTCAACCGCATGTGTTTCCTTACGATGGGTTGGTTCCCGAGGATCGTGGTATTACCGGTACGGTCATTATTGCTGAGAGTCATATTTCCATTCATACATTTCCGTTAAAATCATACGCATTTATCGATGTGTTTTCTTGCAAGCCCTTTAATGTTGATGCGGCCGTGGCCTATTGCATTGGTTTGTTTGATGCCAAAGATCCCGATATTCATTTAACTCAACGAGGGCGACAATTTCCGTCGGGTTCGTCGTTAGGGGCTTCTGTGCCGGTGTTAAATATCGGTACCTAACCAAAACGTATTAATACTGGGCTTTTCTTTGAATTTAACCCGTATCCAGGCATTTTTAGAGACCTCGACCATGCGCCATTCTTTTCCCCCAATCGTATCCAGAACGCTGGGCAGTGAATATGTTTCTTCAAATTGCTCGTCACTTGTGGGGGCAGCATCATCATGACTGGTATAGGTATTGACTGAAGCGATATAATACCCCGGATCTGGAATAATCCGTAAAATGGCCGTATCCCAACGCCGAAATCCTACGTTGGATGCAATTGTCGCACTTGTATAAATGGTATTTTGTTCAATGGATTGCCAATCGGTTGATGGTGTTTCTAAGTCAATAATGGTGGCTGAATTATTATTGAGTCCAGGGGCGATTAATCCGGATGTATCGAATTCAATGCGCCCTTTTGGTTCGGAATCGTCAGTCAATTGATACTGAATGGTTTTATATTTTTCGACTGCGACATATATATTTGTGTCTCTCACAATGGGGGTGGATGAATATGCGGTATCATTTTGTAAGTAATGAAATAGGTTGGCCTTAAGATCCGAAAATAGACGATTGATTTGCGATATTGTTGGCGTTATTTTAGTTCCTGTATCGGTTGTTTGTTCTTCAATAATATCGTATATGTAGTAATTTTCTCGTTCTTCACCAAGCATGGTCAATTCAATCTGTTTGATTTCGTTGTTCGTAGCATTAATGGTTTTGTACATGATATTATCTCCACTGGCATCATCCACATCGGTTGCTGTAATGCCCGCATTTAGGGTCGGACTTAATGTCACATTGTTTGTAATGGTTGAAAAGCTGATTTGAAAAGGGGTGAAGTCAATCATTATTCGGGTATTTTCTTGAATAAAGGGGAGTTTTAATTTGTACCCATCCGTGCTATTTCCCGATAATTCGGCTTCAAATGCCAGTGAATTTGATGTTACAGTTTCATTATTGGGTAACTTTGTTTCATGATGCCCGGAAACGGTGATGGTCCCGGTATTGGCCGTGTGATTATCTTCAGCAAATATAACAATGGGTCGATTATTGTATTCCAAGTACAATCGTTGTAATTTTTTATGAATATCAAATACCAGTCCATAATGGGTATCCTGAGTGTATGAAATGGGTTGAATAAAATAATCAGGAAACTCGTCGATAAACATAATATCTCGGGTGGGGGTGTTTGCCGTATTGTGGTCATACTCAATTCGATCGTCACGATATGTTGTCTGGCGGTTGGGAGTGACTCGGCCCACCAAATTACTACCAATAAAGGACGTTAACTGAATTTGAGGAAACCGTTTAAAGACAACATCTACCGAGGCATTTCCCGATGACGTTATTTTTGCGTAGGCATTGAAGGGGGCGGTGGCATATTTCACATTGGCCGTATCATTGCCACTATAACGAGTTAATTTATCGGGTGCTTCTGGTGAATCAAAGACATCGTAGGTATATACTTCCGCATTATTTTCTATAAATTGGTCAAAATAATAATAATCATCCATATTGGGTGCAATGGTTATCTCTTGGTAGTAATCTTTAAAGCCACACACCGCACGTTCATTTGGCGCTGAACCAAGAATGTTTTGGGCCCTAAAATGCTGGCGAATATTGGTATTGGTGGTGGTAGCATCATTTTTAATGTCATTGAAACTGGTCGGTCGTAGATAGTGTCCATTGGTAATGGTGCCATAGGCGCCGTTATCGTCACTGGTTAATTTGAATTTGGGCGAAAAGGTGTGAATATTAATATCGTAATTCCAATCAATATCATTTATACCCAGTTGGTTAATATTAGAGAGTGCGGTGTTTGGGGTGCCAAAGACCATGCTTTCACCCAAGGCCAAGGGAAATGCCAATATATTCTCATTGAGTGTTTCAGTGCTTGTTTCGGTGAGAGTGTTCTCGGTTTTATGCAAATAAAGAGTTTCAACCGACGCATTTGGATCGTCAGAATTGCCACTGCGTTTATATACGGTCGCATCGACCTTTTCAATGCAATGATTATTGGATCCACCAAATGTTAAATTCTCTAAACTATTTCTCTGAACACCAGAAAG
>JBMTIN010000086.1:0-5402 GCA_049437345.1 Candidatus Marinamargulisbacteria bacterium | reverse complement strand
TGCTTTAATGATTATCTCATGAGATCTCATAGAAATTTTAAAAAATAAAAGGAGTTTAAATGACGAATCGTATAAATAATATAGCGTTTATTAAGGGGACTCCCCTTATAAAAAACAAATTAATCATACAAATAAATAATGAAAAGGAACAACATAATGACTAAAACAATCGAAAAAACCAACTTAAAAAACAAATCAACTATCGATTCAACGCCGTTTGATGAGTTTAAAAATCTGTACTCAACATCTAAGACAGTGCAATTTGAGCTGATTCCAGCAGGTGCTACAAAACAGCATTTTCCGTTGGACGATGCATCAATTAAAAACGAAAAAAACCCCTTGGTTCGTGAAGACAAAGAACGCCATGCTTCCTACATTCGTGTAAAAGAGGTCATGAATGCGTATCATAACTGGTTTATTTCCGATTGCTTGGCCGATTTACAATTGGATGCAGCGGTTGTTCAGGCCTATTACGATCTCTTTTGTAAGACCAGCTTAACCGAGGCCGATAAAAAACAACTCGAGGCGCATCAAAAAACACTGCGAAAACAGGTAGTGGCTGCGTTTAAAAGCAACGACTCACGAAAAGACATTTTAGGTAAGTTGTTTAGCGAAAAAGTATTTTCGTTACTGCATCAAGCGGACCCGTTGACGTTAAACCTGGATCCGGCAACCTGGGAAGACGACCAGACGCATATTGCCACCTTTAACAAATTCTCGGTGTATTTTAAGGGTTTTTTTGACAATCGAGAAAACATGTACAAAGATACCGCCGATACCACCGCGATTGCGCATCGGATTGTGCATGATAATTTGCCGTTATTGTTTAAAAATATTAATCAATTTCAGGCCATTATGACACATGACTCAGCTATTATTGCCGATTTTGAATCCGCCAATGGTGAGTGGGGACGTATTATTGAACGCTTGGCCCAACGCAGAATCGCATTGCCCGCCGCGTGCAGTCACGATGTGTTTTCATTGGATTATGTAAACAACACGTTCTCGCAAGCGGGCATTGATGCCTATAACACCTTGCTAGGTGGGTACAAAGACGATTCTCAGGACACGTCGATTCAGGGGCTGAATCAAAAAGTGAATCAGTCAACAGCATTAAAAAAAATCAAAGCCGGGAAGATGCTCCCGCTAAAAAAGCAAATTTTGGGCCGCTCGATATCATCATCCAAACGCCCCATCGCGTTTCTTAGTGATGCCGAGGTATACGACGCCATTCACGCGCTGCACACTACTATACAGCCGCATATCACCAACTTAAATACGGTATTAGATGCGCTGTTTGCCAAAGAATACAACCCTGCTGGCTTGTTTTTAAAGAAAGGAGAGGACTTAACGCAGTTATCGACGCAATGGTTGGGGCATTGGGAGGCCATTGAAACCCAATACAAAACGGTTAAAAAAACGGCGCTTAAGAAAGTGTCAGATTCAGGGCTCAAAAAAATAGATACGTCTTGGAATGCCATGAAGCGTGTGTCAATTACCGAGCTTGATGAATGGACACAACAAAATGATGCCCAGACCGTGCCAGTTTTAAATGCGTTGGACGAATTTTTTAAGCGCGAGGAAAGTCTAGAGAAAATTAATACCACCTACCATGATTTTGACGCACAGACCAAGAACGGTCCTCTTAGAGAAAACCAACCCCTGATTGATTCTATTAAAGATTATTTGGATGCCGTCCTCTTTTTAATTTGTCGAGTGCGCTTATTAAAAGGCAATGGATTGGAATCGGGGTGTGATATGGCTTTTTATGGCGATTTTTTGCCAATCATTGATGCTTTAGACCGTGCTTTTTATGATGTGTATGGCAAAACACGCAATTACGTGACCCAAAAACTGTATTCGATTAAAAAAATTAAAATGAATTTTCAGTGCCCGTCACTATTGGATGGCTGGGACGAAAACAAAGAAACCGACAACTTTGGCACATTGTTATTAAAAGATGGCCAGTATTACTTGGCGATTCGACATAAAAACCATAAAAAAGCCATCGATGCCCTGCCCGAATGCCCCACCGGTGAAACGTATCAGAAAATGGTGTATCGCTACCTTCCGGGCCCCAATAAAATGCTCCCCAAAGTCATTTTTAGCAAAAAAAATATTGATACATTTGCACCCAGTGACGAGATTATGGAGATTTATAAAAACGGTTCGTTTAAAAAAGGCGAAGGATTTAATTTGACCGATTGCCACACACTGATTGATTTTTTTAAGGCGTGCATTTTAAAGCATGAGCGTTGGCAGACCTTTGGGTTTACGTTTTCGGCCACACAGACATATGCGGATATTAGTCAATTTTATAGCGAGGTTGAAAAGCAAGGGTACCTTGTAAGTTACAAACCACTGGCCGCCAAGCAAATAGATCAATTGGTTAATGACGGAAAACTGTATTTGTTTAAATTGCACTGCAAAGATTTTTCCGAAAAATCAACGGGCACACCCAACCTGCATACGTTGTATTGGGAAAGTTTATTTGACCCACGAAACGCCAAGTACCCTAATATGAAATTAAATGGCGAAGCCGAGCTGTTTTTTAGGGAAAAGTCCATTCATCATGACCGCATTGAACACAAAGCCGAAGAATATTTTGACCGAAAAAGCGAGCCTGAAGGCAATAAAAAAAGCTGGTATCCGTATGATATTTTAAAAGACAAGCGGTTTCGCACCAATAAATGTTTTTTACATATGAACTTGACCACCAATTTTCAGGCGAGCAATGTATCTACCCGTGTAATCAATGAAAAAGCAAAGGATCATATTACAGCCACGGATGTAACTGTTTTGGGCATTGATCGGGGCGAGAATCACTTGTTGTATTATTCACTGATCAACACAAAGGGGGAGATTATTAAGCAAGGGTCGCTGAATACCATTAACGGGACAAATTACTTAGATAAATTAATTGAAAAAGAAAAAAGTCGCCAAGAATCCCGAAAAACATGGAAAGGGATCAATGCCATTAAAGACCTTAAAAAGGGGTATTTGTCGTGTGCGATTCATGAAATAACACAGCTGATGGTTGCGCATAATGCCATGGTGGTATTGGAAGATTTAAATTTTGAGTTTAAAAAAGGCCGGCAAAAAATCGAACGCCAAGTGTACCAAAACTTTGAGCGTATGCTGATTGAAAAGCTTAATTTTTATGTGCGAAAACAAGCCAAATGCCGCGATGTGGCGCCAGTATACAATGCTCTGCAGTTAACGCCAGCATTTGAATCGTTTAAAAAACTGGGCAAACAAAGTGGCATGTTGTTTTATGTGCCGGCACAGTATACCAGTAAAATCGACCCCACCACGGGCTTTGCACCGGTGCATACGTTTCGGGCCAACTCTAGCAACAGCAACGAGTTACTCAAGGGCATTCAAGCCATTCGGCATACGGGCGATGGATTTGTGGTAACCATTGATTTTTATGAGTTATCGTTACGGTTCCCCTATACTATTGATATCTGTATTCAACGTGGTGTTGAACGACATGCTTACAATGTAAAAGAGAAAACAATAATAACACGCGTGGCTTATGACGATATGGCCGCCCTATTAAACTCAAAAAATATTGGGTTTGAGCATGGCAACAATCTGGTACCGGAATTAAAATCACAGTCAACTCGGGTCTTTTTTGAGCGATTGTTTGATATTTTAAATCATGTGATGCAACTGCGTTATGGCTATACCGATGATGCGGGGCAAAAGCAAGACTATATTCTTTCGCCGGTTAGAAACAAACAAGATGAGTTTTTTGATAGCCGCGAGGTATCCAACACCGCTTCATTAAATGTTGATACCTGGGATGGCGATGCCAATGGCGCGTATCATATTGCCTTAAAGGGACTGTGTTATATTGAACAATTACGACAAGACGGGGCCAAGGCTAAATTGGCGATTAATCAAGAGACGTGGTTTGCTTTTATGCAAGAACGCGCCAACCAGGGATAGTATGGAATCGACCATTCCCATTTCGTTTTTAAACGATTTCACATTTTGCCCACGCTCGATTTATTTTCATCAGTTGCATGCCCCATTCAAGAAACAGATGTATCACGCCGCCCCTCAAGCGAGGGGCTTGGCGGCGCATCGGTCGATTGACGAACAGACGTATCGTCATTCCAAAGATTGGTTGATTGGATCGGATGTTTATAGTGCAACGTATGGTTTGTGCGGAAAAATTGACATGTACAATAAAAAAACACAGGTGTTGCGTGAACGAAAACGAAAGATTACCACCTTATATGATGGCTATTATTTGCAGGTATATGCGCAGTTTTTTTGTTTAACAGAGATGGGGTATCCAGTAAAAAAAATAGAGTTGTATGACATTACTCAAAATAAAACGCATGCCATTGCGTTGCCGAACGATAACCCCGATATGATGACCACATTTAAAAATACGCTAACGGGTTTACGGACGTTTAAGTTGAGCGATGCCTTTGTGGCCAATGAAGCCAAGTGTGGTGCGTGCATTTATTCGGCCTTGTGTGACGAGGCGTTATGTTAACATTTCCGGATTTTAAGCAGAAGCAATTGGTGATTATTTTTGGGGCGGAGGGTCAACGACTTAAAATAAAAAATGACAATTTAATCGTGATGAATAAAGATAACGAGGTTGAACGTCAATTAACGGGGTATAAAGTATTGGCTGTATGGATTTTGGGCCCCACCAGCATGACATCGGGTTTAATGGAGCGGAGCAAAAAGTTTGGGTTTCCGATAATACTTATGTCGAACACTTTCAAGCCCTTGGGGGTTTGGGGGGCTGGAAGTGATGGCAACACCTTATTAAAATCCATTCAATATGCGTATGATTCATTGGATATTGCGCGACATCTTATTAAAAACAAACTGATGAATCAACACGGTCTTTTAAAAACGATTCGAAAAAAGCCGAGTACAGTAAAAGATGCTTTAAAAACAATTCAACATAAAATAGACACGGTTGATGCCAGTGAAACATTGAGTGAGTTAATGGGTACGGAGGGATACTGTGCCAAAATATTTTTTAAAGAATGGTTTGGAAGCATGGATTGGACGGGTCGAAAACCTCGGGTGAAGCATGACCCCACCAATGTATTGTTGGATATGGGGTACACCTTTTTATTTAATTTTGTGGAAGGATTATTATTACTGTATGGATTTGACCCGTATAAAGGGGTGTGTCACCAGATGTTTTATCAGCGAAAATCGTTGGTATGTGATTTAGTGGAGCCATTTCGTTGCATTATTGATCATAAGGTATTGGTGGCGCATGGCTTAAAGCAAATAAAAACGGATGATTTTGAGTATATTAACGACCAATATCGGCTGTCATTTAAACATGCCAAGCCATATACACAATTTTTGGTTGAAGCTATTTTAGAGCGTAAAGACGATATTTTCTTGTATATTCA
>JBMTIN010000085.1:0-5426 GCA_049437345.1 Candidatus Marinamargulisbacteria bacterium | reverse complement strand
TTTAAACAGACGGACCCCGATGTGGCGAGTTTTGATTCAGGGTATGGATCTGCATATTTGGCCAAACAAATTGGTCAAAAGCGGGCTCGAGAAATCTTCTTTTTGGGATTGGAGTATTCGGCGCAAGAGGCGTTTGATATGGGCATGGTAAATGCCGTGGTTGCGCATTGTGATCTTGAACGTACCGCCTTGGATTGGGCAAATAAAATCAATGCTAAATCGCCCACCGCTATTCGTATGTTAAAATATGGATTTAATTTGGCGGACGATGGCATGGTGGGACAACAATTATTTGCCGGTGAAGCCACACGGTTGGCGTATGGTAGCCCCGAGGCTCAAGAAGGACGTGATGCTTTTATTGAAAAACGGGATCAAGATTACTCATCATTTGAGTGGTCATTTTAATGATTTTGTTTGGCTCTCGTCAAACCGCATTTTTTTGGGTATACTCTACTTAAATTGTGCGCTCGTAGCTCAGTGGATAGAGCATCGGACTTCGAATCCGTGTGCCGGAGGTTCGAATCCTCCCGAGCGCGCCAATTGTAGATCTTTAAATTGACGTTATAAAATATTTTTGTTAATTTATACTTATGAATTGGGTGGGAATCTTACTTGTTCGCGGAACAAGGTATTATTTAAATGGGCGATTGGTGTCACAGAGTCATGAGGGGTTTGTAAATTACGCCTATATGGCAGGGTTGCCCATATGGTTGATTGTTTATACGCCCACTTTAAAAGGGGCCAATTCTCAGGCACAATTTTGGGTGCCTTTAAATCGGTGGGTTATATATTATGATCGACTGGCCCCATGGGTGTATCGACCACGGTTGATTCAGGGGTATTTACCCAGTATTTTAATCGGGGTTTTTGTATCTTTATGTATTATGGCCGGTTTATTTTCACAGCGTTCGTCTGTTCATTTTTTTGATATTGCTCGACCGGTGAATGAATATGATATGATAGCCATGGCAATGTCGTTATGTTCCGATACCGATTGTTTACGTCGGATGAGTGTTTACCCAGATCAGGTGTGGGTTGAGTTAACAACGTCGCCCAAATCTGTGCCAGGATGCCAATCGATTCGTGATAAAGTTGTGGCATGCGATCGTTAACCGGGGCGGGGGTGGTTTTGGTAATAGTGATTGTGATGATATTGGTTGCAATGTGGATGAGGATTCACAATCAACGGCGACAGATAGCGACGGCGATGGACATTCATTGTTCAATTAATTTGGAGTATCCAATGTCACATCATTGGCAATTATTAAATCAGGGGCCTTGTGCCCGTTCATGGATTGCTGTTCATATGACATCCAGCGGGGTTCGAGGTGTAATTTTAGGGGGAAATCCATGAGGTATGGGGTGCTGTTATTCTTGATACTATGGGGGGGAGGGCTGTTTGCCGAAAATGGGGCCACGATTTTGGGCTATAGTAATGGGGTTGCTCCTCCTGAAGAATTTCGGTATGTCTATTTAAAATTTATTAAAACACACGATATTGTTTCATTATTGCCAGGCATTTGTGAAGATTGTCGTTGGGTGGTGAGCCATTCCCGTCAAACGGTGGGTGTGACAGCGTCGAAAAAACGATGGGCATTGTATCGACGCGCGATTCAGCGGTTGGATCATCCCACGCCACAGGTATCATTAGCCATTGATATTATTGAGGTCAGTAATATTCAATCAGAACGATATCAGCAAGTATTGTCTCAATTATCTCGGCCACTGGTGTTGGATCAACCATTGCAATCAACCATTCAAATGATGGTGAGTTCCGGGAATGCCACGATTGTGTCGTCGCCAAAATTGATAGGGGTGTCCGGCCAACCCATTGTATTGGCGGTGGGCGAACGTGTTCCCTATACTAGTTCCGTGCAAAGCAATGGGTATCAGTCGACCCAATTAAACTACATTGATTCGGGAGTATCTTTAACATTAATACCGCATGTGCATTATAACTCGGATATTGATCTGGCCATTGAACTAAGTTATGACACGATTAGTGGGTATCGAAGTGAGGGGGGGGTGGACTTACCCATCATCGCCACTCGAAAATCAAATGTTCATATTCATATTCAAAATAATCAAACCGTGGTATTTACGGGTTTATTAGATACGTCCAATCATGTTTCAATTGAAAAAGTTCCTTTTTTAGGAGATGTTCCGATGATTGGGGGGTTCTTTCGACGAAAAATAACGCAGAAGAAAACAACGGATCTTATCTATAAGGTGACCCCTCAATGGTTAAATTGATGATGGGCTTACGCATGTCTTTTTTTAGGGTATACTAACCATTATGTTTGATTTAATTATTAAAAAACCCGTTAATATAAAAAATGATATTTTGTCGGGAATAACGGTGGCCTTGGCCTTGGTTCCCGAGGCGATTGCATTTTCGTTCGTGGCCCATGTTGATCCGATCATTGGTTTGTATGCGGCGTTTATGGTGGGGTTGATTACCGCTATTTTTGGGGGGCGGCCGGGGATGATTTCGGGTGCGACGGGGGCCGTTGCGGTTATTTTTGCGCCATTGGTCATTGCCCAAACAGCGTTGCATGGCATGGCTGTGGCCACGCAGTATTTGTTTTTAGCCGTGATTATCATGGGGGTATTGCAATTGCTTTTTGGGATATTTAAGTTAGGAAAATTGGTTCGTCTAATTCCTCATCCGGTGATGCTGGGATTTGTAAATGGACTGGCGATTGTTATTTTTAAAGCTCAATTTAGTCAATTTATGATTGGGACGGGAGATGCAGCGCAGATTATGCCCTGGGACGATTTAAGTATTATGTTGGTTTTAATTGGGTTGACCATGGTAATTATTCAATATTTTCCTAAGTTAACAACGGCGGTTCCAGCCACGTTGGTGGCCATTGTTTCGGTGTCATTTCTTGCGATATTTTTACAAGGCCAAGGGATTCATGTTTATACAGTATTAGATTTTGTGCAAAACTTAGATCCAACAAAAACGACATTAAAGGCATCGTTGCCGGTATTTCAGTGGCCATTATTTTCATGGGAGGCGGTTAAAACGGTATTTCCATTTGCGGTATTAGCGGCAGCGGTTGGTTTGATTGAATCGTTAATGACGTTGACATTGGTCGATGAATTAACAGGGACACGTGGTCGTGGCAACAAGGAAAGTATTGGGCAAGGGTTTGCAAATATTGTGAATGGTTTTTTTGGTGGGATGGGAGGGTGTGCCATGATTGGGCAAAGCATGATTAATATTCGTGGGGGTGGGCGTGGCCGATTATCTGGTATTGTTGCCGCGGTAAGTTTATTATTATTTTTATTAGTTGGATTTAAATTGATTGAAGCCATTCCTCTGGGGGCATTAATTGGTGTGATGTTTATGGTGTCAATTGCGACATTTGAGTGGTCTAGTTTTCGGATCATTCAAAAAATTCCTCGATCAGAAGCATTAATTATTGTGGTTGTTTCGTGTGTAACGGTAATTTTAGATTTGGCATTGGCGGTATTTGTCGGAATTATTCTTGCGGCATTGGTATTTGCCTGGGAGCAAGGTAAGAAAGTTAATGTTGTGAAAAAGACGGGCCCACAAGAACAAAAAATATATGAGTTAAGTGGGGCGTTGTTTTTTGGTTCCGTGACATCGTTCAAGGATATTTTTAATGTTCAAAGTGATCCAAATACGGTGATTATTGATTTTAAAGACGCACGTGTGCATGATTTTTCGGGGGTTGAGGCCATTCAAACAATATCGAAGCGGTATCAAAAATTAAATAAGAAATTGCATTTAATGAATGTGAGTCGTGAATGTCAGTCTTTGCTGGGGCCCTTGAATAACGTGGTTGAAATAAGTATTATTGATGACTTAAATTGGCACATTTCGGCTGATGCATTGGCTTAGACGGGTTAGAATATGATTGAATAACATATCGTCTTAGAATATGATTGAATAACATATCGTCATCATTTATGGTTTAAATTTTTTATTTTTTGGGTATTAGATAGAATGTATTTCAATAAACAGGAGGTTGAATGAATCCAATACTTTTTCGATTACTTACCTTGCCTTTGCGACGGTATGAATCATGTTTCTGGGTATGTTCTAAACGATCATTATTCAAGAAGTAGATTTTCATGATACATAATTCTTCAGGGCTAATTTTATCGGGAGGTGGGGCGAGAACAGCTTTTCAGGTGGGGGTATTAAAGGCGATTAGTGAATGGGTTTCTACAGATTATGCCGTCCCATTTAATGTGATTGCTGGAACAAGTGCCGGTTCAATTAATGCGGCGTATTTAGCCGCTAATGCCGATAATTTTCAGAGTGCCGTGGGGCATTTGGCAAAATTATGGGGAAATCTTACCACTCGACAGGTGTATACATCAGATATTATTTCAATTAATCATATTAAAACATTGTTGAATGTATTTAATAAATTGAGACAAGGGATGGACAAAACCAATAGCATTTTAAATGCGTTGCCATTGGCTAAGTTATTAAGTGATCAAATCGATTTTGATCGAATTCAATATTGTTTGGATCATCAATTTATTGATAGTTTAGCCATTTCAACCACCAGTTTTCAATATTCAATGGCCACGACATTTGTTCAGTCAAATCATTCGGTGGCATGGGAACGTGTTCGTCGTGCGGGGGTGCATGAAAAAATTAAGGTGAAACACTTGATGGCATCTACGGCTATTCCTTTTTTATTTCCCCCAGTAAAAATATCAGGGCACTTTTACGGGGATGGCAGTCTTCGAAATTTTGCGCCGTTAAGTCCCGCAATTCGTTGTGGTGCGAATAAATTACTAGTGGTTGGGATTCGTCCATTAAAAGATCCTGATGTAGTGCTAAAAAAACAACTGTCATTTGGAGATATTTTTTCGAAAATACTCAATACAATTTTATTTGATTCTTTGGACGTTGATCATGAGCGATTATCGCGTATTAATCAAACTCTCGAACAGGCTAGTTCGGATCATCCCACTCTTAAACCTATTGAATCGATTATTATTCGACCTTCCATTGATTTTCAAGATTTGGTTCAGGAGTACGATTATGAATGTCCATTAATTTTACGGCAATTATTACGTTTAATCGGATCAAAAAATAATGGCAATGATTTAAAGAGCTATTTAATGTTTGAACCTGGGTACTTAAATGCACTCATGGACCAAGGGTATTTGGATGCATATCAGCAAAAAGAAACGATTTTAAATTATCTATGTAATAAAAAAGCTCTCGAGTAGGGGGGGACAATCCTCGAGAGCTTTTTTAAGCTCACCTTGGAGCTACTGTTAAATAATAGATGAATTTATTGGTATTGGCAACACTTTATTTTAAAATCGTTTCAAACTCTCCCATTAAAATGGTAAAGAATCGATCAGTGTTATATATAAAGACCTCTGCACAACTAAAAAGAGAGCTAAAATTTTCTAAAGACAGTGAA
>JBMTIN010000084.1:0-5427 GCA_049437345.1 Candidatus Marinamargulisbacteria bacterium | reverse complement strand
ATTCGGGAATTACCGTGCCATCCCAAGCCAGCACTTTCCCACTGTATTGGGACGTAACAACATTAAGAATATGGCCAAAAATAGCCTCGGCGGATTGATCTGGCGAAAATAATTGAGGGTTAGGGACACGGGACTGGAAGGGTTTCGATAGCTCGGTGTCCACGGTGCCGGGGTGAATGCCAATAATGCATAGCTGTTTATTGTAACGGGCCATTTCAATGCTGGCTGTTTTAATTAACATATTGAGTGCTGCTTTGGCACTGCGATACGCATACCACCCCCCCAAACGATTGTCGCTAATGCTGCCCACACGCGCGGATAAAAACCCCATAATACTGGGTGTTTTTTTGGCCATTTTAGGGCTGATGGCACGCAAAATGCCGGCATTGACAATGGCATTGGCATGGTACGTCCAGGCCAATTGACGGTTGTTGATTTGCGATAATTTTTTTTCGGGTTGATAGTCATGGTTGTGCAAGGCCCCAATGGCCGATAGGCAGATATCAATGGGCTGGTGGATGTGCTGGGTCAGGGCATCGGTACTGGCATCATCATTGGAATCCCAAGAAAGGGGGATCAGTTGCTGATGTTCAGTGGTGGCAACGGCGGGCGGATGGGCACCGTGGCGAAGGGGCAAATAAACCCTTAGGTGAGAGTGTTGACGACATGCCATACGAAGCAATGCGGCGCCAATGCCGCCCGTGGCCCCAAATAATATCATGGTGATCATAGCTCTATTGTATCTTATTTTTTGTTGAGAGGCCCAATATTAGGATGCTTATGCCCAAATATTGGGCTTAATCAGTATCGTTATGTCTATTTTTAAAGGCGGTTTTTTGTTCGATAGATTTTCATGACGTTTAACCAACCAGTAAATGGCGGTGTTTCGTATGGTTGATACCAAAGGGGGGTGTTTTTGGGCGGGGACGCGTCCCAAAAAAGGCATAAAAAAAGGGCCACCGTGGTGACCCTTTAAGAATATGAATGAGTGGTTAACTAGAATAAGTAAGCCACACCCACACGTGCGTTTGAGAACAATCGAGTGACTTCAGTTTTTGAGCCAGTTTTTGGCTTATATGTCTCTTTAGAATAGGCATCAATTTTCGCCAATAAAATAATGTTGGACGATAATGCGCGCTCAAAACCAGTAACAAAAGCTAATCTATTTTGTGAATCAAAGCTGTCAGCATCGCTGTTAAAAATGTTGTAGTCCACACCCAATAGTAATGATGTGACAGAATCCAATGCAACTTTATAATTGGCGGCCACACCAATGATAGACTCTTTATCTCCATCTTTTACGTCGGAAGAACCAAATGTTAATTGAGCGTTGTACATGTCATCGGTAATGAATGCTCCCAATCCTGATCCCTGCTCACCAATCACACCAAAACGAGGTGCAGCACTGGCAACGGTGGTAATGGCCAATACGAATAATAATGATAATAATGATTTTTTCATGTGAATCTCCTTTAAGATTGTTTTCTTTTGTTTATTAACTAATGTAATCGCTATAACTGAAACATACACCCCTTTCTGTGATAAATCATAATTTATATTATGATGCCCACTCAAATTTTATGGTACTTATTTTTTTTTTAAAATACAAACTTTTATTATTTTCTTTTAGTGAATATAATGTAATGACACTTCTAAAGTGTAAACCGCATTGGAGGGTACGGCATATAATGATAAATTCAGTAACTAAAAAAGATCCGTCGATTGTGGATCAGGTAAAACAAGCAAATGATCAAATCAATGCGTTGAACCAGCAATGGCAAGGGGTGATTGTTGGTCAACACGATGTATTAGAAAAAGTACTGGTGGCGTTAATTGCTAACGGGCATATTTTATTGGAAGGCGTTCCGGGGTTGGCCAAAACATTAATTATTAATACCTTGGCCACATTGGTGGGGGGCGTATATAAGCGAATTCAGTTTACACCAGACTTATTGCCCAGTGATATTACGGGTACCCAAATTTATAATGCCGCTAAGCAAACATTTTCTACAAAAAAAGGCCCATTGTTTGCGCAATTTGTATTGGCTGATGAAATTAATCGTGCGCCGGCCAAGGTTCAGAGTGCGTTGCTCGAAGCCATGGGCGAACGACAGGTGACCATTGGGAACGATACGTATCAATTGGCCACGCCTTTTTTTGTATTGGCTACCCAGAATCCTTTGGATCAAGATGGGACGTACCCTTTGCCAGAAGCTCAAATGGATCGATTTTTATTCAAAACACAGTTAACCTATCCCACGATTGAGCAGGAAAAACAATTGATTCAGCGGTACCAAACGGGGTTTCCTACCATTGATTCACCGGTGATGGCCATTGACTTCATTCCCACCATTCAGCAGTTGGCCGGTCAAATTTATATTGATGATAAAGTGAGTGAATATGTGGTTCGTTTAGTGGATGCCACGCGCAATCCTCAAAATATTGGACTGGAATCATTGGTGCCATATTTACGTTGTGGGGCATCACCACGCGCAACCCTGGCGTTTATTTCGGCGGCCAAGGCGTATGCGTTTTTACAGCGACGAAACTATGTGATCCCCGAGGATATTAAGCATTTGGCGCACGATGTTTTACGTCATCGATTGAACTTAACGTTTGCGGCTGAAGCTGAGTCAATGACGGCGGACACCATTATTGATTCTATTTTAGGCAGCGTTGAGGTGCCTTAGTGAATGCATCAGAACTGATAAAAAAAATTCGAACGATTGATATTCAGACCAAAGGGTGGGTGGATAGTATCTTTAGTGGCGCTTATCATTCACGTTTTAAGGGGCAGGGGTTGCAATTTAATGATGTTCGGCCTTATGCGGCGGGCGATGACATTCGTCGTATTGATTGGCGGGTCACGGCCAAGCTGAATCAACCGTACATTAAACAATTTGATGAGGAACGTGATTTGGTGGCCATTTTAGCGGTAGACATGAGTCAGTCTCAATTTTATCAAAGTGGGGATCAATCAAAGTTGGATCGGGCGTTGGAGTTGGCGGCTATTTTAGGGTTTTCGGCCGTGGCCAATGGCGATCAAGTGGGATTGGTATTATTCACCGATGTTGTTGAGGCCATGGTTCCCCCAAAACAAGGAAAAACGCATATGTACACATTGTTATCTCATATGATTAATCACTCACCAGCATCCAATCAAACCAGTCTAACGCAGCTATGTCAAACTTTGATGAATGCCCTACGACGGCGCAGTGTGGTATTTATCATGTCCGATTTTATTTGTGATAACTATGAATCTGATTTTCGACGATTGGCCCAAAAACACGATGTAATTCCAATGATTATTCAGGATCCGGTGGAATTGGCCATGCCCTCGGCTGGAATGCTGATGTTTAAAGACACGGAGGGGGGGCAAGAAGTTCTGTGCGATACGGGGGCAACCGCGTTTCAATCGGCCATTTCAAGTGTTCTTAGTAGTCGAAAGTCCCGTCGGGATCGAATGTTTAAAAGCGTTGGTGTTACGCCATTAACCATGACCACCACGGGTGATATTATTCCGCCATTGAAACAATATTTTAGGGGACGATAGGTGACAAAGTGGGTTGTTTTTCTTTGGTGTTTTAGCATTATTATTAGTAATGCATTGCCTCGACATTCATTATCCACCACGAATGCCATGGTCGGGGATCGGGTAATATACACGGTGGATCGTCCAATAGCCATGGATGCCCCCCTAGCCTGGCCCACCATGAACGGGCTTTCGTTAGTGCGTCAGTGGTCTTCGACGGTGGCCACACACAATCGAGATCAATTTGAATTCCAAGTATTTACCATTGATTCCGTGACAATTCCCACACTATCTGTTGTTGCAAAGGATGGTTCACCGACGGTTGATTTGCCCCCATTGTCATTGGTTATTGGCTCATTGTTGCCGCCAACCATGAATCAATTGAATGCGATTGCGCCATTGTTGCCTATTTTTTATATTCATTGGGGTGTTTGGGTGGGAGTGGCTGTGTTGTGTGTGCTAATAGCGATATTTATTTTTATGTGGCGACGACGACGTTATACTCAAAAAGTATCATCGTTACCGGTTGGGGATCGTCCGTGCCCATTGGCCGTGGCAGAAGCTGCGGTGGATCAATTGCGTCAAACATTGACCAACGATCCCGTGATCATTAAGGCGGGATATTTTAAAGTAACCACGATTTTTTATCAGTACTTATCCGATCAAATTATGATGAATGTTCTCGATGCAACTACCGCAGAAATGGTGCGTTTATTAACGGCAACGAATCAATTATCTGCAACTCAGACGCAGGGGATTATTGCCATAGCAAAGGAAATGGATCACTTTAAATTTAGTCATGAGCCGGTGTACGAATTGGCCGGTATCCAGTTATTATTGGATCGTATTCAAGACATAATGAGGCAGGTGGCATCATGATCATTAAGTACCCTTTGTGGCTGGCTCTTTTTGTTCCCGTTATTATTGGCTTTTTTTTAATTAAAGACACCCCGTCAACCCATGCCATTCAGTTTCCTAAGGCCGCCTGGTTGGGGTCCTTGGCATCAAAAAAGGGGACTCGTTTATTGGCACTGGATACGGTGATTCAGTGGGTGGTTATTGGTTTGATTATTTTAGCCCTTTCGCAGCCTCAGTGGGTACAGTCCAAACAGCGACAAACTAAAAAAGGCATTGATATTGTGGCTGTATTGGATACCTCGGGGAGCATGAATGCCGAAGATTTTACCCCCAAAAATCGTATGACGGTAGCCAAGGAAACTTTGAGTGCATTTATTAAGAAACGCGTAAATGATCGCGTTGGTTTAATTATATTTGGGGTGGATGCTATGACTCAGGCTCCCTTAACATTTGATCATACGATTGTGTTGGATCGAATGGGGCAAGCGTCTGTGGGTGACGCGGGGGACGGTACGGCGATTGGGTTGGCGGTGGCCACGGCGGTGAATCGATTGATGTCATCTGATGCCGTATCTAAATTAATTATTTTAATTACCGATGGGGTGAATAATGCCGGTCCGATTGATCCCATTTCAGCAGCGACATTGGCCAAAAATAACGATATAAAATTATACGCCATTGGTATTGGAACTAAAAAGGGGGCGCCCATTCCAATTTATCACCCGACGTATGGAAAGCGGTATGCACGATATTCAAATGGTCAAATGGTATTGACTGAGTTTGACGATACAACATTAAAATCGATGGCTCAAATAGCCAATGGCCGTTACTTTAACGCAACCAATGCCCGTGAGTTAGATGCTATTTATAATGAAATTGATCAATTAGAAAAAACCGTGATTAATACGGCCAATCATCGGGTGGTGTATGATATTTTTCCGTATATTATTGGTAGTATTATTTTATTGGTTATATTCAGAGAATTGATGGTGTTATCGATATTAGTTGGAGTTCGAACCTAATGTTTCAGTTCCCAA
>JBMTIN010000083.1:0-5432 GCA_049437345.1 Candidatus Marinamargulisbacteria bacterium | reverse complement strand
ACTGTACAAGTTCTTTTCGAGTATTATTTTATATTTTTATTTTCATAGGTGTCGTATTTAATAAACGTTATATTATTTATATGATTCGTCATTTAAACTCCTTCTATTTTTTAAATTACTTTAGTATTCCATGGAATATTTATAAAGGTACATGCTGGAGTTAGATAGTGTCAATAATTAAATTTAGAACTGTATAAGTTTTTATTTGTATAATCAAGTAATCGACTTTAAAAACGTGACTAAAAACAATCCATCATATTTTATATGGAACCATACCACCAATGGTAGAGAGGTTATTACATGAATTTGGGTATGCCTGCCGTGGGGACAGGCCTGTTTTTTTTGGGGGGCAACAAATTTGAGAACTGTAATCTACAAAAGTAGAAATTAATCATATTCTACATTAAATCGTGGCCGATGTCACCGTGGTGGCCCAATAAGCGACCGATATTATGATTTATTCAACCTAAACTAACCCAAGGTGATGATTGATGAGCCTGGGGTGATGATTTTTTAGCGTCCTTGGTACGTTCAATTCACGATCTATAATGCATCGTCAATAAATAAACTCGGGGAATTTAACTGGTCAATTACTTGACGAAAATTAGTATATGCGTGTTTTTGATCCGACGGAGATAGTTCATTCAATTCGCTTCGAATACGAATATATGTTTTTCCCAAGCTTTTGTCGGCATGATACACCAAATCTGAAATATGACTCACGTCTGGGTGAGGGTCCTTTAATAACGCCACAATAGTATCGATTGTTGGTGTCATGAACGTATTATCGATCAACTACGATAATACTAAACCGTTATATCGAATTGAACTCACCAAGATCGGATAGGCGCGTGGGTGATGATACTTTAATCGATACATCTCCCGACAATTGTATTGGAACATTAAACGTAACGTCCCCCGAAATATGAATGCTCCGTGCCCGTTTAATCGACGGTATGTGCTGAAACTGCCGAAAAAAACCATCCAAAGTCTCGAATGGTGGCCCCAACTCAATGGGCAACTCGTGAGTGGTGTCCCACCTCAGGGAGCCATCGGCGGTCCAATCGCAGTAGTCACTGACCAATCGTAATAAGTCATTGGTTTTTTTGATGGGGAAAAACCGCTGTCGTGGCACAATCATCACCTTGGCCTGCTCAAAGGATTGAATGGCCGATCCCATGGCATATTCCAATTGAATGATGGGGGCACCGCCCAGCGTTTTTTTATTTTTAATTAAATCCAATCGTAATGTATCGGATTCAATCGCTTGAATTAAGGCCGATACCGATGCCCAAAGATTATAGGTATTAAACACAGGCTGTGATTGAAACCAGTCCATTTGATCTTCTGGCACCTGCGCCACTTCCCATAACGTTAATTGATCATTGACACAGACCACCGTTCCACCTTTGCAATCACTGGCTCTTTTAGGGGTTAATTCCATCAGGAAGGGTGGGGCATGTTGCTCTAAATAAGCCATAATTTTGGGGTCACACGTGGCCGCTAAGTTATCGGCATTCGAAATAAATACATACGACACGCCTTGGGCCTGTAATTCATGAAGTACGCCCGCATGATACAAGTCATAGTACACACTCCCATGGCCGGGGGGATTAAAATAGCTTGGGTCATTGCCCGATAATGGCTGACCCGTGGTTGCGTGAATTTTTTTAAATGCATGTTGAAATACCGACTGCCACGGCGTATCGGGGGCATGGGTATTCATGTAGTCCATGGTTGCGGTCACTGTATTAAAGCTGTTCAGCAGAATCAGTGGCACGGCACCGGGCATGGTTTGGGATTGTTGAATAATACGATCCAAGAAAGTCGTGCCTTGTTGGTCAATCGCTACCAATGATTTCGGACCCTGGCAACCCATCGATGTCCCCAAGCCACCATTGAGTTTGACCATTGCCACACGTAACGATGATTCCGTCGAATGGGGCAATGCATCGTACGGAACCATTGACTTTTTGGGTAATGGTTGTGGTAACGACGATATTGTACGATTTGTGGTGTGATACTCTTGATGCGCACGCTCAAACCAATCGGTCATCCATTCGGGGGGGGCTTGAATTGTCATGTGTATCAATATAGCAAAATAAATCCATGCAATAAATCCATTAAATTTTGCAATACTAGTAAATAGAAAAAAAAATTAACCAATACCGTTGTCTGTATTGGCCATGGAGTGTCGTTAATGAATATACATCAACCATCTCAATCGTTCGCATCTCAACCGCCCCCCAATGCGTTAAATGAATCAAAGCAATCATTTTCATTTCAAGATGAACTTGAAAATTGCATGGATGAGTTATCGTCGGAGCAACAAATCGTAGCGTTAAGTAAAACCATGGGGTCCAGTTTAAATGAACTTAAGAAAGCACTTCATTTAATTCGGTACATGAAAACCATCGATGAACCCATACTTCAGGCACTATCAACCTTAACAGACACCCTGATTCAAGACCTTAAAAAAGGCGTACCCGATGGCGCATTGAACGATGTTTTAGCATTATTTGATTTGGTTGAAAGCACCTCTCCTGCACTTGAAAGTATTAAACGAAAGCTGCAGTATTTAACCATTAAAAAATAATCATTGGTAGATTCTTTAATCACAAGTAAAATAACACTAATTAAACAAAAAGGAGTGATGATATGAAGCATCGATTATTAATGACGGTATTTATTTTGACAGTCAGCACACAACTGGTCATGGGGCACTGTGGTAGTTGTGGTACCGGTAAAAAAGAGGTCTTGGGAAAAGATTGTGGCACCCCACGTATTGAAATCTCAAATAAGGACCTTAATTTAACGGAACGACAGGCCACTCAAATTAAAGCCATTGAAGATAAAGCAAACGCTCAAATCATGGCCATACTCACTAAGGATCAACAAGCCAAGTTAAAAAAAGAAAAAAACTGCACGTCCTGCAAAAAATAACCCTCTAAAATAATCACGCCCTCAAATTTTATTGAGGGCGTCGTGTTACTATTTTAATTTGAAGGGGGGAGGGGCTAGACCAATTTTGTTTTCTGATTAGAGTGAAGGCGACCTTTGTTGCGGGCATCTCTCATATCATCCAATTCAGGGCTATCGGCATCCGTGGGCCGCTTAATGAATGTGGTCGAATGAGGGTCCGTCATTTCATCTTTAGGCCGGCCATTGGTATAATAATACAGTGCAATGGATTTTCGTGTTCGATCCACTGGGCACGTCACTGGATCAGGATGCCCATGATATGACCGCTCCGATGTCGCAAATACCACCATGCGATTAAATACGGGTAAGATTTTTTGAACACATTCATCCAATACATGTCGGCCATTTTCTGTATGCCCACGCCAAATATCCAAGTGCCCGCCATAGGATTCATCCCAATCCTCATTTAAGTAAATAATAGCATTGAGACGTCGTTCCAATTGTAGCTTTGGGTGACGATTAAAATCAATGTGGACATCGAGCTTTCCGCCCGTTTCAATTTGATGAATTCCACCACCACGATAATACGGATCTGGAATTAACCCTTCAATGCCCGTTAATTGCTCAAAAAATAGCAGCATATCGGGAGAATTTAAATACAATAGAATCTGTTGAATGGGAATGGGTAACTTACTCAGTTGGTCCATCGCTAATTTTTTTTCTAAAGGATTTTCATATTTATAAAATGCCAAATCTTTAGGCGATGGAAATACTTCGAGAACTTTACGCAAGGCATCGGGGTTCATAAAATTATCAATCACAACATAAGGAAACGGATCCGCCGATTGAAACGATGTGGCATAATCTTTGGCCAACCGCTGTCGTTGCTCTTGAGTTATATAATGTATTGATGTCATTTAAGCCTCCTGTAATGCCTATTATGGTACAACAATGACCTAAAAAAGACCACTTGTATCAATGTCGCATAATTAATATTATGTTAATTTTTATGGTGGAAAACATTGTTGGTATAGTGGATAAGTTATCTCAATCTGTGATACTTTCTGCTTCTTTAATCAATATTATTCACGACACTACTTTTAAAGATTCATGTATTGAACGAATATGTTTAACACAAATATTAAGTATATTCATGCACTCGATGTCATTAGGACAATTCATTGTGTCTAATAATGGCTTAATGGCATTAATAATCAATAGATAATCTTTAAATATAATTTTTGAATTAGCACATATCTCTAACGAGTTTTTCCAATGCGTGTGAATTTTAATAATCGCTTGTCGACAATCTTCTTCCGTATCGCATGAAAATAATATATTAGATGATGTTGATGAAACCAATATGTCTGTCAATATTTTTAAGTTTTGAATGATTTTTTTAAGAATATTAATGCGATTAAAGATTATTTTTTCAGTTATTTCAGGTTGATGTTGTGATAGAAATGAACCATGATAAGAATAGTAGTGCCCCGTAAATTTTCCACACAATGGTTCATAATCTTCCGATACCGTACCAGAGAATAAATCCCCATTTTTATAGCGAATAACATAGGTGTTATTTGGATATATCTTATCTCCATTAAATACACCATGAATACTATACATTGAAAAATGAAGCGATTTAATACGACAGGTGTCAGTATTGACTTCCGCAAAATTTATACGATGGGTGACTAATGGGATTGTTCCTGTATTTTTTTGGGATTGTATTGTTAATGGGTACTGAGTGTTTTTTTCAAAAAAATTAACGGAACCAAGTAGAGAATCATTTGAATTAGGAAGAATAAAATATGATTGATTATTTTTAATGCTAATCCCAGATTCTATTGGATAAGGCTCAATATTATCGGGTATCTTTTTATAAGATACACCGCCTCGGTATGACCATCCTTCTTCAGGGTAAGTGAGTGTATATAATTGAGATTTATTAACAACGTCACCATAAAATCTTCCTTCAATAGTAAACAAAATTTTCTGACTCTTTGCACACCGTTTTGTTAGCGTATAAAGATTTCCATCGTTCGACTTTATATGAGATTTTGAATACGTATAATTTTTGTTTTCATCAATCCACCACTCAACATTTTCTGTTTTTCGTAAAATAACATCTTGAATGGATCGTATTCCATAGTAATTAATACAAAAATTCATATCCGATAACGTCCAAGAGATTTTCTGGGCATCTTCATTCTCACGTTTAAATTGGCCACCAGGAGTATCTGGATACACTTGATCAACCTCGCCTTTTATTTTTTGATAAATAATCGGCCCCGTATATATATAATTACAGTCTTTCCAAGATACCGTGTATATTTCTCCTTTTTTAATATTTTGACCATTAAAAGTACCTGTTATTTGAAATATTAAAACCCCATCATTGAATTTACTGGCTGTTCCAGATTGAAAGTGACCATTTTTAAATAAACCATCATATTCAAATTGATTGTTTTTTTTTAAGCAAATTATAAGTTTTCCATTAAAAATATCGC
>JBMTIN010000082.1:0-5432 GCA_049437345.1 Candidatus Marinamargulisbacteria bacterium | reverse complement strand
GAATGAAACAATATATTCTGAACTATTTCAGGCTCATTTTCAGGGGTTTCTGACAATGATTTCCGGTATTTTTTGATCATTTTTTTATCTAAATCCAACATATCGAATAATCCAGCCGAACATTCGGCCGTACCAATTTCTTCCAAACTTAACCGTTTTTTTGCCCCAAAATCAGTATAAAATGTGGGGTCCTCTTCCACCGTCGGCACGTCCTTGTATTTTTCACATAAGGTTTTAATTAATGAAATACCTTCTTCATTTAAAAAGGATTGGTAATCATCGTACTTTTTTGATTTTTTTGCATCAATATAGGCACCTAAAAATTCCGTAACAAACGATGGGATTGAATGGGCCGCAATTTCACCGTGACGTTGCGCATATTCCGTGGTTCCAGCCCCTGTTTTCGCCCCGGCCAATACATTGTACGACGGAAACATTTGCCCATCTTTTCGGCCAACTTTTCCAAAAAAGCCCAAATCGGCCATATGATGCATTCCACATGTATTCGGACAACCCGACATATTCAAGCGAAATTCTGGAATGGCATCCAAGTCTAATGTGGTGGTGTCCAATTGATCCGTAATAGCTGTCGATAATCCCCGTGGTAAACAAATCCCCAATTTGCAGGTTAGAGCCCCCGTACAATTGATCATGATTCCAATAAAAGGTGCGTGCTTTACCAAAGTTTTAGTAAGCCCTGTAATCACATTATAGGCATTGCCTAAATAGGCATCGGGAATGTTTCTTAATCGAATATTTTGAGCCCGATCACACCGAATGCAATTATCACCAAAGTGGGTTAAAAAGTCGCACAATACACGGCCGTCTTCTCGAATCAAGTCCCCCAATTGCAATGGTAACTTAATCGACGATAACCCTGGCTGTATTTGTGAACGAACGTATCGTTTTTTCCATAATTCAAAATTCTTGGTATCCACGGATTCTGGTAATAACGATATATTATCCGCCGCTTTATTTTCCATAACAGGCAATACCAAATTTAACGTACTATCATCTTTAATTTGATCGTACTCATTATGAAATAATCTCAAAAACTCATCTCGATCTAACTTTTTCCATAAAAATTTGATGCGAGATGAATACTTACTCCGTCGGTTCCCGTTTTTATCGAACATTAATTTTAAGGCACGAGTGACATGATACACTTGTGTATCGGGAATAAAATCCAACAAACAATGACCCACCATGGGTTTGGCCCCCATCCCACCGGCTGTATAAACTTCGAACCCTTTTTGACCATTCTGAATCTTGGCCACAAACCCCAAACATGTGGCCTGAGTAAATGTGGTATCTTTGGCATTGGTCGAAAAGTTAATTTTAAATTTTCGGGGTAAATTCCAAGAATCTTCTTCGTTGATCATACGTGTGGTCAATGCCACGGCATACGGGTCAACATCAAACTCATCGCCGGGATGAATCCCTGAATCGGGCGGGGTCAAAATATTTCGAATGGTGTTACCGCCACCGCCACGAGTACTAAGCCCCACCTCAAGTAACCCCCGAATAACGGGCATAACCCCGTCGATGCGAACATCATGCACTTGAATTTCTTGGCGAGTCGTAAAGTGAACCTCGCCCGAGCCATACGCTTCGGCCACTTCCGACGCTTTTTTTAATTGCGTGGGGGTAATCCCTCCGGCCGCACAACGAATTCGAATCATGTAAGTATCCGGTTGACGCTGTTCATAAACGCCATGAGCTACACGAAAGGCTTTAAATTTAATTGGGTCCAGTGCCCCGGACTTAAAATCGGAAATATCTTTTTCAAATACCTCGTGTTCTTTAACGAGTGTGGGAGATGATTCATAAAAACGCATGATTAGTAATGTCCTTTCGATTCGATTGTTTGAATGCGATCTTGAACCGTTTGGTTGTCCGCATTTAATGATGTTTGATCATCGACATATTGGTTTTCTTTGGCACGGGCCGTTTGTTTTAATGCATTATTTCCCCCCACCAATGCATCGGACTGAGCCGTATTAATGGCCCCCTTTAAATTGAGCAAATCTCCTTTTTGTTGTTTGGATTGCGATTTTAACTGATGCAATTGATATGCATCCTTTTTTCGAATGCCAAATGTGGTAGCCACCGCATCGATCACCGTTGAAAAAATACCATTCGCCATCGATAATTGTGCATCTTTTGAATTTGAATTATTTTTTTGATCCTTAAAACCATTTTCCTCTTTGGATGTTTTTTTTACCTTTGAATCCAGGTTACGACTGAACTGATCGGCATCAAAAGTTTCTGTTGTCCCAGCGATATCCACAGCCATGCCCAGCACATCAGCATGAAGTTCATTCATCACGTGACGCTTTCCTATCGATTCTCCTTGGGCTACGTCGTATTGATCTATACTTGTCATTATATTGTCTCCTTTATTTTTACTTGAGTAACGGTGCCATCAACAATGCGATAGGCCTTAATATCGGAAGTGGCTTGTTCCAACGATACAATGGCGTACACCATTTCAGGGTCTTTCAATAACCGGCGGTCTTCATTCGATAACCGTGCCGGGCTTTCAGGGTGTGAATGATACACAACCAGTGGCTTTTGGCCCACTTGGCGTGCCGCCTTTATAACCCCAAATTGCTCCTTTGGATCGAATGAAAAATGAACCGGAGATGCGTCAACATTGGTCATTTTATGCAACGTTTTACATTCATTATTGACCCCCGTAATATACCCGCAACATTCATTTGGCAATACCGCCCTGGCATGATCAATCATGGCCAATTGAAGTGACTTTGAAATAATAATTGTATCGGTCATGGGGTCGCCTTTAATGCACATACCGGCGGATCATAATTATCTTGAAAACCATCTAAATCTAATTCCGATGGTTTTACATTAACGGTTCGAAATCGCATATTTAACGCATCAAAAATCAGTATCCGATTTGTTAATAAGTCACCAACCCCGGTTAAATACCGAATGGCTTCCGCCGCCTGAATGGTGCCGAGCATCCCAGCCACGGCACCAAATACACCCGCCTGCGAACACGTCGGCACGGCATTGGCTGGCGGTGGGTTTTTAAACACACATCGATACGATGCCGTGCCCGGCACATGGGTCATCGTCTGACCATCGAAGCGTAAAATACCCCCGTGTGAAAATGGTTTCTTTGCTAAAACACAGGCATCATTAATTAGAAATTTTGATGCAAAGCTATCGGTACCATCCACCACAAAGTCATAATCAGCCAATAATTCGAGAGCGTTTTCCTTTGCAAATAATTCTGGGTATGTAATGACGTGAACATCGGGATTAATTTGATTCATTTTTTCTTTGGCCGAATCGACCTTGAGTCGACCAATGTCCGGAGTGAAATGAATCACCTGACGTTGAAGGTTACTAATGTCCACGGTATCCGCATCAATCATACCAATGGTTCCCACCCCGGCCGCCGCTAAATACAAGGCCACGGGCGCCCCCAACCCCCCAGCACCAATAATCAATACGCGACCATTCAATAACTTTTCTTGGCCCACCCCCCCCACGCCATCTAAAATAATATGACGGGAATAACGTTCGACCTGTTCTTCATTTAAATTCATTTGATTGCCTCCTTAAATTCAGCGATTAAATCATCGACAGATTCAATCCCAATATTCAACCTCACTAAGCCGTCAGTAATTCCGCCCTGCACCCATTGATCAGCATTGTGCTTTGCATAAATAGTGGATTTTGGATGAATTACCATGGTGCGATTATCACCCAAATTACTCATATTTTGAACCACCTTTAATTGCTTTATAAACGTAAAAGCCACATCTTTACAGCCCAAGTCAATGGTCAATAATGGGCCATACCCTAAAAATAGTGTTGATGCCAATGTATGCTGAGGATGTGACGCTAACCCTGGGTACACCACCGGCACCCCATCCGATTCAAACCAACGAGCAATTGCAAGTGCATTTTCAGAAATTCGTTCGTAACGCAATGCCAATGTTTCCAACCCCATCATGGTAAAATACGCATTCATGGGCGATGTGTTAAATCCAGCATTTATAATCGCATGACGTCTCAATCGCTCAATAAACGCAAATGAACGCATCTTTTTTGACGCTGTAACAAGATCCTTATTACCAGAAGTCTCCCATTTAAAGTTCCCGGTATCTACAATAATACCACCAACTGCGCCGCCATTGGTCGCAAATAGCTTGGTTGATGAATGTATTATAATATCGGCCCCATGTTTTTTGGCATTAAATCCAACCGCCCCCGTAAGCGTAGCATCCACCACCAATGGCACCCCGGCTTTGGCTGTTATTTTTTTTAATTGCGGCACATCGGCCACCACCAACTTAGGATTCGAGATAATTTCACAAAATACAAAGGCGGTATGTTCATTTATTAGCGACGCCACCAATGACGGATCGGCCATATTGCAAAACTGAACCCGAACCCCTAACTTAGGAATGGTTTCTTCGAAAAGATCTCGTGTCCCTCCAAATAATGAATCGGATACAATAATTGTCTGGCCCGAAACACACAGGCCCATGGCCACCGCATAAATCGCTGCCAATCCACTGGCCATTGCCACCGCGCCCACACCGGATTCTAAATACGCAATGCGTCGTTCTAATTCTGTAATGGTGGGATTTGAAATACGTGAATATACATGCCCAAACGCCCGGCCACTAAATAGATCTTCTAAATCGTCTGGATTGGGATGAGAAAACCCCGCAGACTGATAAATCGGAGGATTCACCGCCCCATGGGGATCCCCATTTTGAACCGGCATATACACACATTTTGTAGCGGACTGAAACGGCATTTAATACAGTGCTCCCCCACCCATAAAATACAAAAATTCCACCACATCATCATTTTTTAACACGGTTGTGTCGAAGGCCTCGCGATCCAAAATATCACCATTCAATTCGACCGATACCATATCTGGCATTTTTACACTTTTCAATGTTAAAAGTTCAGATACTGTTAACTGTGCTGCATCCAACGTTTCTTTTTCCCCATTAATTTGAATATTCATTGTTTTCCTCCATCAAATAAATTCATGCTTAAATATCGCTCACCCGTATCGCATAAAATAGTCACCACTTTTTTCCCTTTATTTTCATCTCTTTTTGCCACGGTTAATGCCGCATGCACATTGGCTCCCGCCGAAATACCACATAAAAACCCTTCTGTTTTTGCCAATTGTTCAGCCATGGCCATCGCCTCATTATTAGATATCGTAAAAACTTCGTCGATAGTTGCACGATCTAAATTCTTAGGCACAAACCCCGCCCCAATTCCCTGAATCATATGAGGGCCGGGTTCGCCACCCGATAATACTGGAGAATCTACAGGTTCAACCGCCACCGAATGAATCGCACGGTGCTCTTTTAATTAGCGAGACACACCTGCAATGGTTCCTCCGGTGCCGACACCGGCCACAAAAATAT
>JBMTIN010000081.1:0-5506 GCA_049437345.1 Candidatus Marinamargulisbacteria bacterium | reverse complement strand
GAGGCGATTCAAAGGTCATGGTGGCATCGTCGGTATGCGTGGGGTGGTACCGCAGTAGTGCCTCACGAATGGCCTGTTCCGTGGCCGTATCTCGCGGGCTATACGTAAAGTCATCAAAGATCAAATAGGGGGCCGGATCAGATTTTTGAATTAAAATGCCGCGGTAATCATAGTGAATCGTTAATGTGCCACCGGTATCGCTGGGGGTAATATCAATCATGGCGTTGGGGACAGTTTCTACGGACCGTAGGTGTTGAATATTAGGGTCAATGGCCAATTTAATGCCAGCTTTTTTACGCAAGGTCACCATTTGGTCAACAAACGGAGTGACTTTGGAGATGTCCAATCGTTGAAAGGCACTGTGTTTAAATTGCATGGCCATTTTAGCGTGAATGGGATGGGTGATTTTGTATCCGGTGGTGTTATCGATAATGTAATGGCCACGAGGGCATTGAAACGCTGTATGCACAGGCATGGTGGTGCGTGGCTTTTCGGTGATCCAATCGAACGATGCCATGACTTGATGACGGGTAATTTGACAGGTCGCTCGTAAATGAATGGGTGTCGTGTCCCACGTGATTTTTTGGTGGTTTTCGTTAAAAAGAGCGTTGTTTTTAATGAGTAACATTAGATGATTCGATAAAAAAGCGTCCACTTTTACCCAGGTTTTGCCATAAAATAAGGTATCGTCAAAATGTTGCGCCAGGGTATGAAGAATGGTTTTTGTGGCGGGATCAAAGGCTTGAATCAGTTGCGAAAAACGATGCACAAATAAATGCGATTCATCGCACATGGTTTGAGTTTTGGGTTGGTATAGGGTGAGATTCACCTTGTTATGAGTCGGGTCATACATAAAGGTGGGTTGAAGTTGATCAAAGGGTGCCAATGTATCGGTGTCACTGGGAATATCGATGGTCGCTTTTTTTGATTGATCGCTGTATTGAATATACCAATACGCAAGTGCGGTTAACGGGGATGTAAATGGGTGGGTGGGGATGGTGTCAATAGTGCCAATTAAGCCCGTGTCAGTGCGTTTAATGCAAAGTTTACGGGTGACGTTCCCCCGTATATAAGTGGCTGTTAACATGGTTTCTTTTAGTTCAACATTGTGAATCACACGGGACTGAAAGGCCTTTTTTCCCCGTTTTAAATAGTCAATGGTTGAGTGGTCTTTAATATCAAATTCATCAAAAAGTAAGGAGTGATTGTGAGATCGTGCCATGGCACTCAATCATTCACTCGATGAGTCTTGAAAAGGTCCAAAGGATCGAAATTTTTCGTACCGCTGATCTTTAATGGCATCGGACGACCAGGTTGAGAATCCATCCAACTCTGTCAATAATCCTTCTTTAATAGTATTGGATACTACGCCCCAGTCATTATGCGCGCCACCCAAGGGTTCGGGCAAGATTTGATCCGCAATGCCCAATTCAGTAATGTCTTTGGCCGTCATTTTTAATTTTTCAGCCGCATATTCGGCGCGCGATGCATCGCGAAATAGAATCGATGCACAGCCTTCGGGTGAAATGACCGAATAAACGGCGTATTCAAGCATGAAAATGCGATTGGCCACGGCAATACCCAGCGCACCGCCCGATCCACCTTCCCCAATCACAACCGATAAAATGGGTACATTGAATCCAATCATTTCTTTTAAGTTTCGGGCAATGGCTTCGGCCTGGCCACGTTCTTCGGCGCCTTTGCCGGGGTACGCTCCGGGCGTATCGATAAACGTAATAATGGGCATTTTAAAGCGATCCGCCATGGTCATTAATCGTAGGGCTTTTCGATACCCTTCGGGATGCGGCATGCCAAAATTTCGTTTGATTTTTTCTTTGGTGTCAGCCCCCTTTTGATGCCCAATGAGCATGACCCGATACCGTCCCAATTTGCCGATGCCGCCCACAATGGATGGATCATCGCGAAAGGCACGGTCACCCTTTAATTCAGTAAAGTCTTCGCAGAGCATATTGGCCAATGCCAAGGTGGTGGGGCGGTTGGGGTGGCGGGCAATTTGAATAATTTGAGCCGGGGTTAATGACCGGTAAATTTCCTGTTTCATTTCTTCCGCACGGGTTTCGATGGCTTGAATATCGGCGGTTAAGTCGATGGCAGATTCATTGGACAATTGTTTGAGTTCATCAATTTTTGTGTACAAGTCGTCAAGCGGTTTTTCAAATTCAAGGGATTTCATGAGGTCACCGTTTCGTAATGTGGATTAAGTAGCTTAACTAACGCCCCCAGAGTGACACGCATGTCTTTTCGGTGCGTAACCATGTCAAGCATGCCTTTTTCAAGCAAAAATTCAGATCGCTGGAACCCTTTGGGTAGTTTTTGCCGAATGGTTTGTTCAATTACGCGAGGGCCGGCAAAACTAATGAGCGCCCCGGGCTCGGCCATGTTAATATCGCCCAGCATGGCGAAACTGGCGGATGTTCCCCCAGTGGTAGGGTCGCACAATACCGAAATATATGGAATGCGTGCGGCACTGAGTTTTTGCAGCGCGGCACTGGTTTTGGCCATTTGCATGAGGGACATAATCCCTTCTTGCATGCGGGCGCCACCCGAACTGGTAAAAATAATTAGTGGGTATTTATTTTTTAGTGCATGTTCAATAATGCGTGTGATTTTTTCCCCAACCACGGATCCCATACTGCCGCCCATGAACGAAAAATCCATTACCCCAATGTTGACGGGTAAATGGTTGATTTTGGCGGTGCCAATTAAGATGGCATCGGCATGATTGGTTTTTTGTTTGGCTCGTTTAAGGCGTCGTTCGTAAGATTCGGTATCTTCAAATTTAAGAAAGTCGACCGCTTCGATGGTGGCTTCTATTTCTTCGAAAGATTGCGGATCAAAGTGAATAGCAATGCGTTCTTCAGGGCTAATTCGAAAATGATGGTTGCATTCACATACGTTGTGGTTTCGTTCCAAGTCCTTTAAGTAGACCGTATCTTTGCAACGAGGGCATTTCAACCAGAGATCTCCCGGGATGTCGAGCCGTTCGTTTTTTGAACGTGTTATTTCTTTTTGTTTATTAAACCAATCCAATATTGACATTCATTTGTTCTCGCGTTAAGATTTCTTTTACAAATTTAACGGCATATTCTTTGTTATGTCAATTTTTCGAAGGAAATAAAAAAATATTATGGCAAATCTAAAAGCATCTAAAAAAAACATTATCCGAACCAAGCGCAATCATGATCGTAACAAACATTTAAAAACCACACTAAAAACGGCCTTAAAGCAAGCTTACTCGGCGATTGAAGCCAATAGCGACACCACGCAATCGGTGGTATTTGCCACGTGTCGATTGGTGGATAAGTCCATGACCAAAGGCATTTTAAAGAAAAATACGGCGGCACGTAAGAAGTCCCGATTAATGAAAGCATTTAACGGCATTTCTTCTAAATGATTACGACCGGAACGCCTGTTTCGGTTGCTTTATTTGAATGGTTAACTCACTATGCCGGTTCGCACAGTGATTGGTTTCGGGTGGGACACCCTCAATACGATGCTTTAAATACAATGTTGATGGGGGATGCATCCTTGGATTTAACATCGGATCACTATAACTTTATTAAGTTTATAGTATTACTCATGGTATCCTTTGATGGCGGGGTGGACGCGCATCGTGTGCAGTCCGTGGTTGAAACGTCATCGGGGGTGGCTATTCAATGGGACAATGGCATTCGGCATGAATGGGCTCGGCAAGGGTGGGATCGCCGAACACGTATGGCGGTGGATTATGCACTGAATCGATTGATGGGGTTTTCCAAGGCGAGTGATCATTTGACGCCGGCGTTGTTTCGAAATATTCATGGTTTTTTATCGGCGCAATTAAATGCGCTGGTTCAGCAAACAAGTGTCGCAACCACGGAAAATTCTGGAATGGTGGACACCACTCAAATAACCCCGCATTTATTCGTGGTATTATCGGCATTGCCCATGGCGTTGTTGAGCGAGTTTTATGTGACGGCCGCCCAAGATATTCCGTCATCGTTTTATTTTGATACTACGCAGCCATCGTTATCAGCCGCCGCATTTTTTGGTCAACCCGTGAGCGATGCCGCACGAATCATTGATAAAGTGAAAATGCATTATAATTTGCATTTTTATGCCACAGACGAGGTTCCGTTTTTAGCTGAATTGAATCAACAGACCTTGGTATTTATTCGCGAGGCATTGGCCGATCCCGAGGTGTCCCGTTCCGTCCATGCGGAAATAGATGCGGTACGGGTGCATCAGTGGCAACCTCGACGGGATTTGCTGGCCTTGGTGCTGGACCATTTTCGGTGGCCCGTATAACGCCTGTATTTGCGGATTATAATTCGACCACACCGTTATGCCCGCCGGTGATCGATGCTTTTTTAGATTGGCAGGATCGGACCGGAAACGCATCGTCGGGGCATGGGTTTGGGCAGGCGGTTCAGGCGCGTTATGATGCCGCAACAGATGCATTGAAAAACAGTCTAACGGCGCATTCATACGAGGTATTTACCTGTGGGTCGGCCACCGAGGCCAACGCTTGGTGGTTTCATTCGATATTGGATGGTATTCCGGGCGTGCCACGGGTAATCACTACGGCCATTGAGCATCCTTGTGTTTTGGCCCCATTGCAGCGGTATGCGGATGAGGGAATTATTGATTTACAAGTATGTGGCGTGACGTCGGATGGGGTGGTGGATTTGGACCAATTCTTATGTTTATTAACCCCAAAAACGGTATTGGTAAGTGTGATGTTGGCCAGTAACGATTTGGGCACCATTCAGCCCTTGGAAAAAATCACGAGTGCGGCCCATGCGGTGGGGGCGTTGGTGCATTCCGATATCGTGCAGGCGGTGGGGAAAATGCCACTGGATTTGGACGCCCTGGGGGTTGATGCATTGGTTGCTTCCGCTCATAAATGTTATGCGCCGGTTGGTTGTGGTGTGTTAATGGTTCGGGATGCCGATAGGCTAACCCCGTGGTTGGTGGGGGGCGCACAACAACAGCAATTACGGGCGGGAACGGTGAATGCCATGGGGTTGGATTTGTTTTCGGTGGGGGTGAAATATTGTTATGATCAGTGGGATGCCCGAGTGAACGTTCATGACTGGGGGCGGGTATTGTGTGACGGGAATGATCGGTTATCGCCGGTTGTGCCAATAGATTCGGGGGCCATGTTATGGAATACCTTGGCCTTGGCGGTATCGGGTGAGGCGGCGCACGATGTTATGATGCGATTGGATATTCAGGGGATTGCTGTGGGTACCGGCAGTGCGTGTTCGACCGGGGCGGTGACGGCATCGCCGTCGGTGTTGGCGTTGGGCGTGGCGCCATCCGTCGCCGAATCCGTGATTCGATTAAGTTTTGGGTACCCAACGACCTTGGCGGAATTGGGGCGCATCCAAGCCATTATTTAAGGTCTCTGAGCTTAGCACCTGTCAAATTTTGAAATAGAGAAAAGAGGGCCTATACTCGAAAGTAGAAACCTAAAAAAATCTACTAAAAGGAGTATAAGCCA
>JBMTIN010000080.1:0-5583 GCA_049437345.1 Candidatus Marinamargulisbacteria bacterium | reverse complement strand
TGGTGCGCGTGGAGGGACTTGAACCCCCACGTCAAAGACACTAGATCCTAAGTCTAGCGCGTCTACCAATTTCGCCACACGCGCACAATACATTTTTATATTATCAAGTGGGGTGGGGGTTCGTCAAAGTTAGTATTTTCGTTGTTTTTCTGACGTGTGGGGGCGGTCGAGTAATGCAATTAATGATACAATAAACAATGAAGAGGTGAATTTATGACATGTCGAGGAGTACGAGGGGCAATTACGGTTGAAATAAATACTGAAAATACGATTATTCAGGCCACTATTCGATTATTAACGGCTCTAATTCATAAAAACAATATAGACGAAACTGATATTGTGTCGATATTTTTTTCGACTACAGATGATTTAAATGCAGCATTTCCGGCGCGTGCCGCACGTGAAATGAACTTAAATCATGCCCCATTGCTTTGTTTTCATGAAGTAGCGGTGCCTAATGGCTTGCCAAAGTGCATTCGCATTTTAATGCATGTTAATACAACCAAATCTATTTATGATATACATCACGTGTATTTGGACGGTGCTGTAAAATTACGCCCCGATATTGCCAGCAAATGATGCGGGTAGTAGTGGTGGGGTGTGGTTTGATTGGGGGATCGTTATTGGCGCTTATTAAGCGTCATATGCCAAGTACTCATATTGTGGGGGTTGATCAAGATCTGTCGGCGTTGGCTGTTGCCAAAAAACGAGGATGGGTCGACGTAGCGGTAGCGGATCTGTCACCGGAGATATTAACAGGTGTTGATATGGTGATTATTGCCACCCCCATGGCCGTGGTGGTACCTATCATTCATCATTTAACTCAGACCATTCAATCGCCGCTCACCATTATTGAGTGCAGCAGCGTAAAATCATGGTTAAAAACGCCCGCGGTTCAGGCCACTCACCACACGATTGTGCCGGTGCATCCTATGGGGGGCTTGGACACGTCCGGTATTGATTTAGCGCATGCCGATGTGTTGGCCGGGGTGCCAATGATTGTGTTTTCATCGCATCCTTCCAATGAATTTTTTCGTCAATGCACGTTTAATATTACTTATTGCCCATCCCTTGAGTGTCATGATGAGTGGATGGCATATGTGTCTCATGGGCCCTATGTTATGGCGGTGTTGATTCCCTTATTATTATCGAAAAAAACCGAGGATGATCGCAAGATATTGGCCAATGTGAGTGCTGGTGGGTTTCGGGATACCACCCGTGTGAGCAATTCATCCGTCGCGTGGGGAGTGTCGGTATTAAAGGAAAATAAAGGGGTTATGTTGGCATTTTTATCGAATATAATGGGTGTATTAAAGGATTTTAAAGATGATATTAAACATGATCGGTGGGATCTTGTTGAAGATCAGTTAGCGCATGCAAAAAAAGCACGAGCCATGGTGGTTAATCCCTAAAAATGGCTTCAATGTCATCACATGTTTTAGGAATATTTTGAGTCAAATTTTGGTAACCTTGGTCAGTAACCAATAGATTGTCTTCAATTCGGATGCCATACGTGTACGTGTCGCCTTTCCATTCAACGGTACCGTAAAGGCCTGGCTCAATGGTAATAATGGCATGGCATGGTATCGGCCGGTCTCGGTATGAGCGATTCGGGTCGCCATCGTGCACCTGAATGCCCAGTAAGTGGCCAATGTTATGAGGCTGTCGCTGATATGCACGTTTGATTCGACCGCCTTTATTAAAAAAGTGGGTGGTGAGCAATGTTTCCATAGTATCCCAAGCAATCGTGTTTAATTCATTAAAAGTGATGCCACTACGAACGGCTGCCATGGTAGTTAGCTGCGTGGTTAAGACGATATCCATTAGGCGACGTTGAAGGTCCGTATAACAACCGGTGGCAGGAATCGTTCGTGATACATCGGTGCACATGGATTGCCAGCGTAATCCAAAATCCATAAGTATCAGGTCTTTTGGGTCTAAAAGTGCACTGTTGTGGGTGTAATGCAGTGTGGCCGCATTGGCATTTTTAGCAATAATGGGGGGGAACGATAACCCGTAACAAGTTCGCTTGAGCAATTCGCCAATTAACGTGCCACATACGGCGGTTTCAGATGGTGCGGGAAAGGCATTTAAGGTGCTTAAAAATGCGTCAGCTGTTTTTTGAGCCCCGGTGGTGATGTTATCAATGGCAACGGCATCGTGGCTGGCCCGATGTTTCCATGACAAGTCACAGATATTTTTAAATTGGAATGATGGTCCCAGTTGTCGAGACAGAGATTTTTTTAATTTATAGTGGTCATCGGGGCGGTTTTTTTTACCTTGTTGTTGAATTAACCCATGCCAGCATGTAGTGGGGTGATGGTGGTCTGAAATAACGGTTTTGAGATCACGTATGTTATGAATATAATCAAACCCTAATTGCGTTAATATTGTACAGCTCTCCGAGTCCCCTTCTGCAAAACAGGCCCCTTCCCAGAAGACTGTCTTTGCATTATAAGCGGGTAAAAAAATATGTTGTTTTTGTTGAGTTGGGTCTAATATTATGGCGATGTCTTGTTGATTAATACCGGTTAAGTACAATATATAACTGTCTTGATACACCGGCGCATGGCATTGCGCCCAGGCGTACATTTGATTGGGCCCATAACCGGGAGCCACTAAAACAATGGGGCCATCACACTGTGCCATCAAATGGGCGCGTCGTTGACGGCTTCGTTTAGAAAAAGTGGCAAAGGGCAATCCGTCATCAATAAATTGTGGGGGAGAGAGTAGCATATATTTTAGTGTAGCATAACGAAGAACGACGGTGGAGCGTGAGGTGTCATTTGTTGTTAGGATCTAGCTCGTGTCTTAATCATATGTTTTTGATACACTAGTGACTATGAAAGTTTATCTCGATTTAGTGTCTCAAATTTTAAATGATGGTGAGAAAAAAACCGATCGAACTGGCACCGGAACATTATCTATTTTTGGAACTCAAACACGGTATGATTTACGGGACGGGTTTCCTTTAGTAACAACAAAAAAAGTATATTTTGATAGTGTACTTAAAGAACTGTTGTGGTTTATTCGTGGGGCCACCAACATCAACGATAACCTTCATACAAAAATATGGGATGCTTGGGCGGATGCCGATGGTAATTTAGGGCCTATTTATGGGTATCAGTGGCGGTTTTGGGAAAAATACGACCGACAACCAAATGGGGATGTGATTACATCGCATGTGGATCAACTGACCCAATTGATTGATGGTTTAAAATCCAATCCATCCTCTCGTCGTCATTTGGTATCCGCGTGGAATGTGGCGGATTTGGATCGTATGGCATTACCCCCGTGTCATACGTTTTTTCAATGTTATGTATCCAATGGTCATTTAGACTTGCAATTGTATCAGCGATCCGCGGATGTGGCGGTGGGGGTGCCCTTTAACATTGCTAGTTATTCGTTGTTACTAATGATGTTGGCACAAGAATGTGGGATGATTCCCCGTTATTTTATTCATACCATTGGTGATGCACATTTGTATTTGAATCATTTGGATGGGGTAAAGGCGCAGTTAAAGCGGACGCCTAAGCCGCGACCCAGGGTGATTATTCAGCCGACACCGTTTTTTGATTGTCAATTGACTGACTTTACGCTTGAAAATTATCAACATGATCCGTTTATTAAGTTTGAGGTGGCCGTGTAATGGCATTTGACGTCGTTGTGGCCCATGATGTTCATCGTGGGATTGGTATTAATAATCAGTTGCCGTGGCATTGCCGGGCCGACATGCTTCACTTTAAAGCTTTAACCACGGGAAATAAGACCAATGCGGTGATTATGGGTAGAAAAACTTGGGAATCCCTTCCAACGGCATTTTCGCCATTGCCAGATCGGCACAATATCGTGCTATCAACCACGCAATTGCAGATTCCCGGGGCCACCGTAGCATCGTCATTGACGGATGCATTGAGTATTGCTGATTCCGCTACCGCCATTTTTGTCATTGGCGGGGCTCAGATTTATGCTATGGCGTTGGCCCATGAGGATTGTCGTACATTGCACGTAACCAAAATATTTCGATCGTTTGATTGTGATGCAACGTTTCCCGATTATTCCCTTAATTTTCGTTGTGAGTATGCGTCGAATATCTGGGTGCATGCCAATGGAAATTGCGCATTTTACCGGTACAATCGTCGCTAGCGGGTGGCAATTTTTTGAGCCAACCCTCGAAAAATAAACTGATGTGGAATAAACAATGCATACCAGTATAGTCGGCCCAAAATACCTTGGGGCCGAAAGGTGGCTTCTTGGCGCAAATACAAGCCATTATTTTGAGTGATAATGGCCCATTCTAGCCATGCTTGGCCGGGCATTTTCATTTCAGCATACAATAGCAATCGTTTTTCGTCTCGATTGGCCAAAATAACGCGCCAAAAATCCAAAGCATCACCGGCGCGAATGGTGGTCGCATGGGTGCGTCCCCGCCGTAGCCCTACCCCACCCATGAGTTTATCGATGACACCTCGAACTTTCCATACCCATCCCCAATAATACCACCCATTATTTCCGCCAATGGCCATAAAGGCATTTAAACAACGGTTTGAATCCGTAATGGGGACCCACTGAATATCTTTTAGGCATCCATGTTTGGGCACATGAATATATTTGGCCATGGTTTGGGACTTGGTCAAGTGCCAGGTATCTTTCCAACTAGAAATAACCGCGTTTTCTTCAATGCGAGTGAATGTTCGTTTTAGGGCATTGTTAAATGATAAGTATTGGATGCCTGGGATGATTGTTTGGATGCGATTATTGGCACAAATGCTATCATCTTTCATGCTATCCACTAAATATTTGGCGAGAGAAAAATTGGTGGCGGTTACAAAATATAACCACATGGACGATAGGCGAAGGCTTAAAATGGGAATTGATATAATCCATCGCTTTAATTGGCGAAATCGAGCTAATTTTAACATCATGTCCTTGAAGGTTAGTATCTCGGGCCCCCCAATATCGAAGATCTCATTTTGACAATCGGGTTGATCAATCACTTGAATTAATAATTGAAGTACGTTGTGAACTGAAATGGGTTGGCATCGGTTATTGATCCATTTGGGGGCAACCATAATGGGCAATTTTTCGACCAAGTCACGAATAATTTCAAATGAGGCAGAGCCTGATCCAATAATAATACTGGATCGAAGCACTGTGGTGGGGATGGGGCTATTGAGTAAAATGTTTTCAACCGCAACACGGGATTGTAAATGGTTCGATAATTGGTCATGATTCGCTAATCCACTCAAATAAATAATTTGTCGGCAAGTGGTGGATCGAAGGTTATTCATAAAATGCGTGGCCATGGCGGACTCAATATCGGCTAAATCGGTGACTCGATCACTCATGGCATGCACTAAAAAATACGCAATAGTAATATCTTGAGGGATGGCATCTAGCCCATGGCCTGTTTGTAGGTCGGCTACCAATACACGGCACCTCAATTGATGAAAGTAGTCGGCCTGTTCTTCATGTCGAATAAGGCACGTTACGGTATGGTGGTGGCTAATGAGCACGGGGATCAATCGCTTGCCAATGTAGCCGGTCGCCCCGGTTAGCAATATATGATGTTGGCGGGCCATC
>JBMTIN010000079.1:0-5585 GCA_049437345.1 Candidatus Marinamargulisbacteria bacterium | reverse complement strand
AACGTTCGGGTTCTCCTGGTTAGAGGGGTTGCTGACCCTCGCTACGTACCCCATCAATTATACCTATATTACCCCCACCATTTACACAACGGCCTTGGACCATGGCATTAGCTTAACGGTTCGCTATTTGGTGGCCACACGCCGTATTCGTCAGTCGAATCATGATATTTGGGAACAAATTTTAGATCTTATCGAAAAACATGATGATATTGATTTGGCGTACCCCACTCAACGATATATTAAATAACGCCTGGCCCTCTATTCAAATACCCCGTATTTTTTTATAATAAAGTATATGTCAACCGATGCGTTTCATAATATGCCCGACGACCATGGCTTTTTTGGCGATTACGGTGGACAGTACGTCTCCGAAATCCTCATGCCGCTGATTCAAGATTTGACGGCATTATTTGAATCGGAAGTTAAAACACCCTCATTTCAAACCACCTTACAAGAGTATCACCAGCACTACATTGGCCGACCCTCACCGTTATACCACGCTCGTCGACTTACCGAGCATGCCGGGGGCGCTCAAATTTATTTTAAACGAGACGAACTTAATCATACCGGCTCCCATAAAAATAACAATTGCATTGGCCAAATTTTATTGGCTCAAAAAATGGGCAAAACCCGTATTATTGCCGAAACAGGGGCTGGTCAGCACGGCGTTGCGACGGCCACGGTATGTGCTTTGTTCGGGTTACCTTGCACGGTTTATATGGGGGCCAAAGATGTCGAACGTCAACAGCCCAATGTGTTTCGAATGAATTTGTTGGGGGCCACGGTGGTGCCCGTTGATACCGGTAGTGGCACGTTAAAAGATGCCATGAACGAGGCCATGCGCGACTGGGTGGCGAATGTGGATACCACCTATTATTTAATTGGCACGGCGGCGGGCCCGCACCCCTACCCCAAAATGGTCCGAACCTTTCAATCTATTATTGGCACCGAGGTACAAGACCAATGTCAGTCTCAGTGGGGAAAGATGCCCAACACGTTGGTGGCATGTTTGGGTGGTGGGTCCAATGCAATGGGACTGTTTCACCCCTTTTTAAACCACCCCTCCGTCGAACTAATTGGGGTTGAAGCCGCCGGAAAAGGGCTCGACACACCCGACCATGCGGCCTCATTGACCAAAGGATCGCCGGGTATTTTGCACGGAAACAACACCTACATTATTCAAACCGATGATGGCCAAATTGGGGGCACGCATTCAATATCGGCCGGGCTCGATTACCCCGGCATTGGCCCCGAACATAGTTTCTTAAAGGACACCGGCCGAGTCACCTATGCCGCCGTTACCGATAACCAAGCCCTTGAGGCATTTCAATTGTGTTCTCAGAAAGAAGGCATTATACCGGCCTTAGAGCCGTCACACGCTTTGGCACATGTGATTCAAATAGCCACCACCTACCCCAAGGATCACACGATTGTTATGAATCTGTGTGGTCGTGGCGATAAAGACATTTTTACTGTGGCTAAGGCCCTGGGTGTGCGTATCTAATGGCGAGCATTTCGACCATTTTCCAGCGATTGGCCAAAAAAAACCGAAAGGCCCTCATCCCCTTCATTACCGCCCACTTTCCAAATCGCCAAGTATTTAATGAATTGTTGCACCAATTACCTGACGCCGGGGCCGATATAATCGAAATTGGGATTCCGTTTTCGGACCCCATGGCCGATGGATGGGTGATTCAAAAAACCAGCGAAATCGCATTAGCCAATGGCTTTCAGTTTGCCACTTTACTTGACGATATTCAATCATTTAAATCGGTGTTTCCCGACATTCCCATTGTTCTGATGACCTATTTAAACCCATTGGTGCACTATGGTATGGATCAATTTATTTTTGATGCCGAATCGGTGGGTGTGAATGGGGCCCTTATGGTGGACCTTCCGCCCGAACATCATCATAAATTAATTACCAAGCCACATGCATTGGATATTATTTGTTTGGTCACGGCCACCACAAAAAAGGATCGATTACCAATGATTCAAAAAACAGCGGGTGGATTTATTTATTATGTGGCGATTAAAGGTGTTACGGGCAGTAAACTCCCCGATAAAACCGCCATTGAATCCCATTTAACCCCCTTAAAATCACATATTCAATTGCCCGTGGTGGTTGGCTTTGGCATTAATTCTCCCACCGTGGCCAAAGACATGGCCTCGGTATCCGATGGGGTCATTGTCGGGTCCGCCTTTATTTCGCCATTTATTGAGGCCAACGATTATAATGTAACCACACACGCTCAGTTGCAGTTTTTACGAGATATTTCGCATGGCATCCATGCTTAATGCCATCGCCACCGAACTCATTCAGGCCACCTATACCCTTAATTTTATTTTATCGGGCATCTTTTTAATCGGTCCTTGTCGAGCAAACCGTTTATTGGGCCTATTATTTTTAATTGTCGCATTCGTTCCGCTACAGTTTGAATGGATTTATACCAAGCAATTATTTTATTACCCCCAGTTTTTTTTAACCTATATTCCCCCCATTCTGTTCTTTGGCCCGTGCCTAATCATTTACCTAAACAATGCGGTCTTTGGCCATAAAATGCCTCAAAGAGCCATCTTGGCCCATTTAATTATACCGGTGATCGCCAGCGTGGCCCTGCTCCCCATGCTGGGGATGTCAGGGGACGAAAAATTAACGCTGATTAACGCGCTATATTATCAAACCACATCGCTAGAGTATCATTTTATATCGCTTTTATGTGTGGGGTCGATTGGGGTGTACACCATCATGTTATTTCAAGAACTCCCCACCATTCGTCGGGCAAAAACAAAGACACGGTTATTTTTTGTCATGTTTAGTTTGACCATGATTGGGGTTATGTTTTCGGCCATTGGGTTGGCCAGCTTACTGACGCATTCCTTGACCATGTTATTTTGGGGGAACCTATTTTTTTCGATGGTCGTACTTGCCGCTTACGGTTTGCATGTTCGTTTTCGGGCGTTCTTGCCTCAATTGGTGGATGAAATCCGACAAACCAACGAACGAAAATCGCAACTGGCGGGTATTAATATTGAAAAAGCCCTGTCCAATTTAAACTATGTCATGTCCGTTGACCGTGCCTATATTGACCCCAATCTTTGTCTGTCAACATTGGCCGAAAAAGTACGTTTAACGGGCCACCAGTTATCGGAACTGATTAATCACGAATTAGGTAAAAACTTTAATGCCTATGTTATGGCATTTCGTGTTGATGCGGCCATTAAAAAGTTAAAGAATGAACCACATAAAACCATTTTAGCCATTGCGTTATCGGTAGGGTTCAATTCTCAGTCGGCATTTTATAATGCTTTCAAAAAAGTTACGGGCAAAGCCCCGAGTCACTACCGAGATTGAGACCCTTTAATTTTTTTAATTATTTCTTGTTGTTCACTCCTTAAAAAATTTTCAACCGTATGAGTGATAGATCCACCTTGTTTCATGCCCACTGAGATTTGCTTTTTATCCACTATCTTTTTAAGTTGCATCTGATTATCTCCAGATGTGGTGTCCCGCATGTTTTCAACGCTCTTTAAATTGTCCATATTTTCAATCAATGGTTGTAATAATTCAGTCTGTTGTATCATCGCATCTATCTCCGTTGGTACAGTCATACCGCGCATTAATTTTTTAACATACCAGTCTTTACTACTCTCCAACTCTTTATAAGCATCATTAATCTCCGATATCGCCTTATCTTTAATGTCTAATTCTAATTTGCTTACCTGATCTAAAGCCGCCTTTATATGCGTAATATCAATATCCGATGACGATGTCTCTAACGAATAGTCAATGTTGTCAAGATTTAAGGCATTGTATCTTGCAATATCGGCACGTAACTGATCCATTTTTTGATTCATATCATCCGTTGAATCAACCCATGTCTGATAACGCTCAAGAGACGACATTAGATCAGACTTAATGGGCTTCAGTTGACTTAATATCTCACCGGCAGATGGCGCGCCGTGATCATTTGGATGCGCCACGTTATCAAGCCTCAATGTTATCGTGCTTGTATCCATGGCCTGTAATTGGTCTTTCAATGCCGCTATATTCTTTTGTTGTGCAGTAATTTCCGACCACTGCCCATCAAACGTTGCTTTAACTTCCGCTTCAACCAGTGAATACTGGTCGTTGAGCGCTAATAATTTTTCATTATATTGGGCTTCAAATTTAGTCATATCCTCCTTTAGTGTGGCCATTTTTTGGTCATCAACCGCCACATCCATTGAAATACCACCAATGAGTGCCCCTTGATTAAATTCTTGAATTTTATTGTATAATTCCTTGTAAGTGGCTTGATTCAATGTGTCATTATCCGCAAGGCCTTGAACGCTGCTGCTTAAATCATTCACCCTTAGCGTCGTTAATATCTGAAGTTGTTCATGAACCGTCTCAAGTTGTGTCAGTGAATCAGGGAAAGACGTCGTCGATAGCGATTCGACCACGTCAGTCAATTGTAACAATAATTGGCTATTATGATTGACATCATTGTTTATTGTCATCATCGTTTTTTTCAAGGAATCGAATTGATCAGTAAGGTCCTTTTTTGTGTGTAAATCATCTATAATCTTTTCCAATTCAGTCAACCCGGCATCAAGTGACGCGGTATTAAAATCGCTTGTTGGTTGAAATAACAGGGCCTTGGTGGCCCATTGATTAAATGAGTCAACATCCGTCAATACCGACCCTTTCTGATCGATCAATTGCTCGGACAACAACTGAACCTGCGTATAACGATCTTTCAATTCATTTAATTTATCCGCCGATACGGTATCATCGATCGGATCCATGGCCATCAGCGTCTTTTTATACTCCGTAATCGCCGTGGTTAAATCGACCACATCCTTATTAAACACGGCGGCATCATTAGTAAAAGTCGTTATCACTGTATCCAGCTCCTGATAACGCTCGGATTGAATCTGACGATACTGATTAATAGTGTCGTTCCGTGTTTGACCGGCCTTCCCGTGCTCTTCAACAGCGGCATCGATATTCGCCTGTAAATCGTGTGCTTTCTTAAAAAACTGGTCATCAATATTAAGCGGCCAAGACGGATCCCCATGGCCAGCGTCTTGAAACGACTGAATACGACCATGAAGGTCCTTCAGTTGATCCAATGTGTCCGGTCCATTGGGCATGCTGACCACGGTATCGGGAGGTGTTAACGCCTGAATTTGCTTCAATGTTGTGGTCGACGCCATATTATTCTTAAATTTATCGATTTCCGCCGTCCAGTTGTCCAGTGCCCGTTGTGTTTTGTCCATCTCTTCACCATAATCCGTCAATGACGCAATGAGTTCTTGTTGCTGTATCTTTAGATCCATTGCCGTGCGGTAAGATTCCACGGTGGATATATCCCGAACATCAAATTCAGTCGGACTATCCTTATGATACGTTTGCAATGCGTGAATATGTGCCTGCTGCGCCTGAATCTCCACTTCTATCTCTTGAACACGTGTCACCTGAATTGTTATGTTTAAAAGGTCATTAGTGTTACTAGGATGCGGCGGGTCTAAAATTTCTTTTTGTAAATTACGACTTTCTTCAATTAATTCATCCACTATTAGTTGGGTCTGAGCTGGAT
>JBMTIN010000078.1:0-5602 GCA_049437345.1 Candidatus Marinamargulisbacteria bacterium | reverse complement strand
GACGAGAAACAAGGGGGCGCGGCCCTTTGGCCGATTCAGCCCCCGCCTGTCCGGCGGCCCTTGAGTATGAAAATTTGAATACTGTTCGGTTACAATGATATATTCTATGATATGGTATTAGAAATGGCCGTATTAACCATTAAAGAGGGACAAACACATGCATTTGAACAAGCATTCCAAAAAGCCGAATGTATTATTTCACGTCAAAAAGGGTATGTGTCTCATTCGATTCAAAAATGTATTGAAAATGACCATGGTTATGTGTTGCTGGTTTATTGGAACCAACTTGAAGATCATACCATTGGTTTTCGAGAATCAGCAGATTACCTGACATGGAAATCATTACTTCACCATTTTTATGACCCCTTTCCTAAAGTAAATCATTATATGGAACTAACAGCATAACGTCTGTCATCTTGAAGATATCGCTGTATATAGATTACATCGATCCGATGTTACCAGCTTACACCCGTGCCCGTAATGCGACTCTCAAAGGCGCAGGGTAACCTTCGATGGTTTTGCTGGGGTCGCTAGGATTCAAAAAATGAGACAAGGATTGGTCATAGGTCCAAGATGTCACTCGTTGCTCGTCCGATGTGGTAGGGTCTACCGATAACACATCAATATGTCGAAAACCGGATCGATACAGCATGGTTTTTAAGGCCGTTAACGTGGGAATAAAGTAAACATTCGGCATTTTGGCGTACCGATCCTTCGGAAACAATATTGTATCGTCATCCCCATCAATAATAAGCGTATCAAAAAAAAGGGTCATGCTTGGCCGAGATATTTGTCGAATCATTTTAAATAAGTCCAGTGGGGATCGATGATGATACATAATTCCCAAACATACCACCACATCAAATAACCCCTTAAATGCACCCAAGTCGCCCCATCCGATGGGTAGATAATGCAACCGATCGTTTGAATATCCACGGCGAATGGCTGACCACTGCATGTAGGTTAAATCACTGGGATCAATGCCCAATACGAATCGTAGTTGGTGCACGGCCATGCGATGCATATAGTACCCATTGCCACACCCAATATCAATAACATGCGCGCCCTGTAGATCGCTATAATACGGCGAAAACCGATCCCATTTAAGTTGGGATTGCCATTCCGAATCAATAGTAACATTGCCCACAACAAAGGGGCCTTTTCGCCAAGGAACGAGGCCTTTCAATGCCGTCTCAAGGCCCGAAACAGCCGATGGAAGATCGATACGCACCTCGCCATAATGCGATTCGCCCAATACCCCTTTTACGGGATCAATGGCATGAACATGTGCAAAAAACCGTTCAATGTTTGGATTAATTAACGATGTTTTTTTATGTTGCAATACAGCATGAAGTCGATCATAATCCACGCGATTATCCTTAGGTAATGCGTCTTTACATTCCTGCACAAGCGTGTCAAAGTGCGCATAAATACGATCCTGATTAATCGTGGTGATTGGCATGAGGGTAGTATAGCATGGCCGTTGTAGACTCCTCCATTAACCTGCAGGTAAAAAATCATTTTTCCTCAGGATTATTTTTCGGTCGGGGCCTGTAGCGCGGCTGCTATTCCCATCACAATAAAATAACCCTGAAAAAAATAAACCATCATGTTTTAGATACTAACGATTCCCCACAGGTTAATAGGGTAGTTAGAGGTTGCTAAAAATTAATTTTTCTATTGACATTAACATCATTAGTAGCGGGTGATTGGTGAGGTTTTTGTTTTTCATCGGAATCGACGATTGCGGTGTGGTACCTTTTTTTATTGGAATGGGTGGGTGTTGTGGGGCCCATTTCTTTTAAGTTGATGTCGTCGTAATGAGTTTCGATAGGCAAGTTTCTAAAGCTATAAAATTTTTTTTGATTTAATCCTTCTGTTAAAAAATTGCCAAAGGTCCGTTCGTTGCAGCCATTTATTTTTGAGATTAATAGCTTGTATAGCTCTAAAATAAATTGGATGTGCTCATTACATTCCTTATTTTTTAGATGTTCAATAGATTCTTTGTTTAATTTGGATGAATTTATTTCTATATTGTCGTTACTGGTAAGGGAGAAGTTGGTTTTTTTAGTAAGCGTGTATTCCTTATCATTGACTTCTTCTAAATTAGCATTAAGTTCATCCAATAATAACGTTAAATAAGCCTCGCATAATTTTTTGTATTTTTGCATTTCTTTAGCTGCTCGACCGGAATCATTACTGGAACCATGAAGAATATTTAAAAAAAAGAAATAAATAGGGGAATTTGAATTTGTTTTGTATTGGTTAAAGAATTCATCATCACCCATTACATCCTTATGGCTCTGGATGCATATATCAATGAAGGACGAGATGAAACGTTGTTTATCTTCATAGGAACCATTTTCTAATAGCTTAAATTTGTCTATTACGGCTGTTACGTTAAATTCATTAAAAAAAGAGCGTTCTTCATGGTTTAAGATAGAGCATAGGGATTTAAATGTGTCTTTTATAATGTTGGTTAAATACTGATTTGTGTGATCACAATGGCCCATTTGGGTATTGATATTTAAAATATCTTCAATATACATATTATTTTCTAAACCGTAGGTAATGCCGATCGCTTCACTTATGATTTCTGCGTGAATATGGTTTTCATTAAAGTTATGTACACCAAGATGATTTAAAACATTTTTAAAATTTTGTTCATTAACTACATTGTTGAGTCTCAATGTAAGAAAATCATATAAATTATTTTTTATACTAGAAGTTTTTAAATCCATTAATTCAACTATATTTTTAAATAAATCCCCATCTTTTTTTAAATTTCCAAGATTATTTTTTTCAATATATCCAATAAGTTTGCCAAACTGATGTTTACTTAATTTATCTGTAATAACAGGCTCAGTTTTTATATGCTGATTTTCGTTTAATGTAGGTATGAGAAACTCAGTTTTTGTATTAGGAATGACGACATTATTTATTTGTGTTAACTCATTAATTAAATTAAGGTACGGGTGCAAGAAGGCGAGTTCTAGATTGGTTGATGATTGACCTTTTTTATTTTGACCAATAAAAATATAGTGATTTGAATTGCCTTTGTATTTTATGACGCTTATGTTTGATACAACCTTTTTTTTAGGTAGTTTTTCAAAGAAGGCCTTGGATATCGATGCAACAGAGGGGCTCGTATGAAGGCTGTTATTGATGGTTAATTCTTTCAGGTATGTTTCAATATTGGATTTTGGCCCAATCTGGGTAGAGCAAAGTTTATTAATTTTATTGCTTGTGTTTTTTCGAACATACTTAAAGCGACACTCTTTTTCATCTAATATTGGGGTGGAGAATTCACGGGGGCTTTTAGCAAGGTAGTCATTTTTTTTGGTTAGAGTTGAATCATTTGAATGAAAGGGGTTGGGATTGTTTTTTTCAGTCATAATCAGGTCTGTTGTGTAAAGCCTTTGTTTGGGTGTGGCGTCGTATTTAATATTGATAGTGTGGGTTGGTTTTTTTTCTTTAGGTAATATGGGTAATAATGGAGAGTTGTTGCTTAATTCGTGAAAAAGATTTAAATTTTGACTATTTTGAATAGAGCTGTTTTTGATAATGGCAGGTTCTTGCGAGCCTATTCGGTTTTCTTTTTGGTCCGAATAGGGCTTGTGTTTTTTTGTGGGGGATTTAAATGGTTCTTTCCCGAGTTTGGTTGGTGTAATTGATCGATAAGGTATTTTATTGTTAGGTATCATTTTACTGTCCTTATTTTTATTTAATTTAACCAATAATTAGTTGTATAAAAAATAACATATATTTTAAAAATATAAAAATAAATAAAATAATATAAAAATAAAAGACAGGTCGAATGATTGGGTTTTGGGGTGTATCCAACGGCATCAAATCAGAGTCAACTCCCCTTTAACCTGTGGATAAAAAGTTGTGAAAGCACATTGAGTCAAGATTGGCGTTAAAAAAACGATTTTAGCTACTTAAATCATTTTCGACCCTTGTATTGGGTAAAATTTGACTCGGGAAAATAGGTGCGAACAAGCGCTCCATATGACTACCAAGACATCAATGTCTGCATCCGATGAACCCGTCAATGCACGGATATCAAAAGGAAAAACACATTATACCGTTTTAATACCAGACACAATATGGAGCCTTATAAATAACGACCCTAAACCCATCCATGTAAAGTCTGAAATAGGAAATGACTCTATGTATAACAAACAATTTAATTTTACAAAAAAACAATACCCAGAATGTCGCCATTGGTGATTTTAAACTTGATAAATCAATACGACCAATGCGGCCATAACACAACATACATTCATAAGATTCCCACGCTACTTACCCCCTCTTTGATTCTTAGTACCCCTCCGGACCCAACGGAATAATTCGATACGGGTTAATAAAATCATGACTGTAAAAATAATGACGCTTAATGTGATCCCAATGCGTAGTATCATAAATAGCCGGGTGCCGTTTCATCCGATCCAAATATCGTGATAAATTCGGATAATCCATTATGCGTTTGAGCGTACATTTAAAATGCGTGACATAAACAGGGTCAAACCGCAATAGCGTGGGAATCAAGCGAAGGTCCGCCTCGGTCAAGAATTCTCCAACTAAATAGGGTTGCGATGCGAGACAATCGTCCAATGCATCCAAGGTATTAAATAAGGTCGAAACAGCCTCATCGTAGGCGCGTTGCGTTTGTGCAAACCCACATTTGTACACGCCATTGTTGACGGGCTCATAAATCATGGTGTTGAACGCATCAATGCGATCACGCCAATGCTCGGGGTAAAAATCATCCGTATTTCCAGTGATGTCATTGAACGCCGTATTGAATATGCGAATAATCTGAGACGACTCATTATTCACAATGGTCTGTTCTTTTTTGTCCCACAATACCGGCACTGTTACGGTCGTGCTTGCTGTAGGGTCGGCGGTTTGATACAACTGGTACAAGTTGGTGTGATTGTATAGGCTGTCGCCCGTACAACCCGAAAAGTCAGTATCAAACGTCCAACCATGCTCCAGCATATCTGGGTGCACTACGCTAACGGAGATATGCGATTCTAACGACTTTAATTGGCGGTAAATTAATGTTCGGTGCGCCCATGGACACGCATAACTCACATACAAATGATACCGACCGCTTTCGGGTTTAAAACGGGGATGTGACGGCGAAATAGTGTCTAAAAAACCACGCTGTACCCGTTCGTACCCACCATCAGTGTTGCGAGACACAATGCTCGACTCTACCCATTTTCCATCGATTAATTTTCCCATAGTATTCTTATTATACAAGACCTCTGCATAACTCTGGCATAAATTGATAAAATAAAAGAATCCGAAAATAACGAGGTGAAGAATGGCAACATTTTTTGAATTAGGATTAGAAAGTCAGTTAGGAAATAAAAACCAACGGGTAAAAATTAATCAGTGAATAAATTGGGAGCGATTAGTAAGCGGTACTTTAACCCCATACTGAAAGTGATGGTCAAAAAATGATAGTGTATTTCCATCAAGAGCAAAGAGGTGGAAATAGTGAACCAAAAAAAGCAATGGCAAAAAATATATGAGGGGACTGTTGCGAAATAGACTAGAAAGGAAAAAGCAGTCGTGAGGCGGCTAGCTG
>JBMTIN010000077.1:0-5605 GCA_049437345.1 Candidatus Marinamargulisbacteria bacterium | reverse complement strand
TATCCGTTACAACCCTGGCCACCGGTGTTTTTGAATTGGCCGGAGGCCCCACGTCCACAGCCTCATTTTCAAGTGGACGAACTTACGCTTTGAACTATATTAAACATCATAAACATCGGTTGGCATACGAATTGGGCACATCCTTTTATCAGGGGCATTATAAAGGAAGCACACTCACTCAATGGGCGTTCCCTTATGCGGGGATTCGTTATTATATTCCATTAAAAAAACGCCCGATATCATTTCATGTGGGTATCGGCGCACGTTGGGTAACTTTATCACCAGAGTTCATGGGAAAACACTACGTATCCCCACGTTTGAATATTGGCTTTAATTATCGATTATCCCCCACTACCTATCTTACAGGTGATTATCGTACCCATTATGGGGATACTCTGATGGATCATGTTACTCAGTCATTTGATGGCCAAACATGGCTTCTTGGCATTGGTTTTTCATTATCTAAAAAAATTAAACCCCGGCGTCCCAAAAAACAATCATCGTATACCCCTAAATTCAATCAGAAACGGATTAATCAACCTCAAAAAAAACAACCTTCAACGTATCAGCAAACTCAAAAATTAATGAATAATCTATCGTGGCCTACCTACTAGCGGCCGGTATTATTGCCGCATGTTTTGCAGGGTTGGGCGCCGGAATACTATTTTTTGGCCGAAAAGATATTAGTGCTGAATGTGGCACCGTGCCCAATCATGAAACGAATGAATGCCCCTCCAAAGCCGCAGGAATTTGCCCCACACAAACACGCAACGAGGCCCTAGATATGGCCCTCACATTTAGCAAATTTCATAAAATCAAGCGTCGGAATACAACAACGGACGATCCCTCTCAAGAAAATATTGATCTATCCCATTAATGTAATGATGAACTTGTGCACCTAAGGCATCTTCAGTTACTAATAACACCGGAAATTCCGGGTAATTTTTCAACCATTTCTTTGCATCAATTTCTCCCATAACAAATAAACCTGTCGCCAATGTATCCGCCGTCAAGCAATCTGACGCAATAACCGTGACACTAAGCAATTTGTGAGATACCGGCCCCCCACCATACCGAGGATCTAAAATATGCCCAATAGATTGCCCCTCTATATTGATATAATTTAAATAATTGCCCGATGTCGCCAGGGCTATATCATTCGCTTGAATAATAGAAATAATGCCGGAGTCTGATGGGTTTTGAATCCCTATTCGCCATGGCAATTTGGATTGTTTATGACCCGTTGTGCGCACTTCGCCGCCAATATCAACATAAGTGCCATATACCCAATAAGTATTCAGTAATGACGATACACGATCCACCGCCAACCCTTTGGCATTGGATGAAAAATCAACCTCAATCATGGGCCGTGTTTTTTGAATAAAACCATTGGGTAAGACCTGAATGGTATCAAACCCTGTTGATGACGGCCCTATAATCGAAGATCCTGAGGGTTGCAGTCCATAATAACGACTGAGTGCACCCAATGTAGGGTCCCATGCCCCGTGAAGTTTTTGATACCATCTATCTGAAAATTGAAATAAAGCATGCAAATCCTCGGAAATAAAAATAGGGTCGGAACTAAAATTTTGGTTAAATTTAGCCAGTTCACTGTCATCAATATAGGTTGAATATAAATAATTTAAACGAGATAATTCATTCTGAAGGGCCGATGACAGTGTGGCTGAACGAACCGCTATACGAGGGGCAAACACCGTTACTTTGTAATATGTTCCAAATGACTGTCCCTCTAGCTGAATATAACGGGGCGTTAATAACCACAGAAAAAGACCAATAACACTAAAAATACTGGTAAAAAAATAGCGTTTCTTAATTATTTGGTTAAGAACCGAAATCATCGTACGCAATCATATTGGGTTCTACACCAATATCATGCAACATATCTCTCATGGCATCCAACATCATAGGGGGACCACAAATATAATACTCAATCTCGGTGGGATCCTCGTGTTTACTCAAATATTCGTCACGCAATACTTGGTGAATGAAGCCCACGTAACTATCCCAATTATCTTCAGGCAATGGATCCGATAATGCCACATGATACGTAAAATTAGAATTATCTTTTTGAAGGCTCTGAAATTCATCATCATAAAACATTTCTCGTTTTGAACGCGCCCCATACCAAAATGTCATTTTACGATCAGACTTAAGTCGCTTTAATTGATCAAAAATATGACTTCGCATGGGTGCCATTCCCGCGCCGCCACCAATAAAACACATTTCTCGTTTTGTGTCTTTTGCATAAAACTCTCCATAGGGACCTGAAATAGTTACTTTATCGCCGGGTTTCAAGTTAAATATATATGAGCTCCCAATCCCAGGATTCACATCTTTTCCAGGAGGTGGGGTGGCCACTCGAACATTTAATTTAATCATTCCTTTTTCCTCAGGATAGTTGGCCATGGAATATGCACGAAATGTTTCTTCGTCATTACTACATACTAATTGAAATAAATTAAAGCGATCCCAGTCGGCGCGAAACTCCTCTTCAACATCAAAATTTGAATATGATAATTGATTAAACTCAGGAATATCAATCTGAATGTACCCACCCGCTCGAAAATCCATATCCAGACCCTCGGGTAAATGCAAGGTTAAATCCTTAATAAAGGTAGCAACATTATGATTGGAAGCCACTGTGCACTCAAACTTTTTAACTGAAAAAACCTCGTCAGGAACCCGAATCTTCATGTCATTTTTCACCTTCATTTGACAACTAAGCCGAACGCACTCTTCCCGTTCTTTCCGAGTTAAATGAGGCAGTTCCGTTGGCAAAACATCGCCACCACCTTCAAAAACCTGAACTTTACACATACCACAAGATCCACCACCACCACAGGCCGAAGGCACAAATATTTCCTGATTCGATAATGCCGTTAATAAATTGGTTCCAGCTGAAACTAAGGGGCTTTTATCTTCATCGTCATTGATTAATACTTTACAATCCCCCCCAGACACCAATTTTCTTTCTAATAGTGCAAGTACCCCAACCAACCCCATAATAACACCCGAAAATACTGAAATACTTGCAATATATACCATGCGACGACTCCTAAAACGAAATTCCTGAAAATGACATGAAAGCCAACGCAATCAAGCCTGTAATAATCATATTAATGCCAAACCCTTGCAACCCCCGAGGAATATCGGCGTATTTTAATTTTTCCTGAATGGATGCCATAGCTAAAATAGCAAGTAGCCAACCAATACCTGAGCTAACGCCAAATACAGTGGCCTCAATAAATGTATACGACCGCTGCTCCATAAACAGACTACCACCTAAAATAGAGCAATTCACGGCAATCAACGGTAAAAAAATACCAAGCGATGCATACAGGGACGGAAGAAACTTTTCCATAATAATTTCAACGGACTGTACCGATGCTGCAATGGTAGCAATAAATGTAATAAACACCAAAAAGCTCAAGTCCATGTGGGCAAGACCGGCCCAAGATAATGCCCCTGATTTCAATAGATACTCATTAATCAACCAATTAATAGGAATAGTAATGGACATAACAAAAATAACCGCCATCCCCAATCCAAAGGCTGTTTTAACATTTCTAGAACATGCCAAAAACGAACACATACCCAAAAATAATGCCAATAACATGTTCTCCATGAAAATAGATTTAACGGCGATATTAATTAATTCACTCATTAGCGATCATTCCTTAAAATAAGTTCATTCTGAATCCATGTGATTAAACCAATCACAATAAATGCCGCGGGAGCGTATACCATCAAACCCAAATCAGCATACCCCCAATCATATAATATCTGAGGCACTACTTTAATTCCCCATAACTTACCCGTACCAAATAATTCACGAATAAAACCAACCACCACTAAAATGGCACCATAGCCCAACCCATTCCCAATGCCATCCCAAAAAGACAACCACGGATTATTCGCTAAAGCAAAGGCCTCCGCACGACCCATAATAATGCAATTTGTAATAATCAATCCCACAAATACAGACAACTGCTTGCTGACATCAAACATAAACGCTTTTAAAAACTGATCCGCCAAAATGACCAGCGATGCAATGACTGTTAACTCAACAATAATTCGAATATTCTTAGGAATAATTTTACGTAGCGACGAAATAATAACATTGGACATCGTTAATACAAACGTCATCGCTAACATCATAACCACGGACGGCTTTAACTGAATAGTTACCGCCAATGCCGAACAAATGCCCAGCACCAATACCGACACCGGATTTTGGGTTGTCAGTGGTGCGATAAAGGCTTTATAGGATTTTGTTTTTTTCAATGATTTAAGCATCAAATGACACGCTCCTTTCGTCGTAATCGCTTTGAAAATGCTTCATAATTTTTTAAACCCGCCCTTAAAAAATTATCCACACCCTTACTGGTAACGGTGGCACCGGATATCCCATCCACATAATACGGTTGATCAGGAAGAGGAACTGTGTCTACCACTTTACCACGAACAATCCCGACAGAAGTAAACTCGCCACTAGGTGTGGCTATTTTTTTGCCCACAAAATTATCTTGAAACCACTTCGCCTCCACCTCAGCACCCAAGCCAGGTGTTTCCCCATGCTGATAAAATGTAATGCCCTTCACCGTAGACCCATTGCCTTCAACAGAAAAATAACCGTACAGTGTACTCCAAAGCCCATAACCTGAAATTGGAATAGCATAAGCACTAACCACATTATTTTGAACAAAAATAAAAATAGGATGTGGAGTTTCCTCATCTTGAAGTTGACCTGAAGGTGTCACGTATTTGGCGATAATATACTGATTATACAGAGACTCAATATCTGTATTTGTATACGTTTTGTTTGAATCCGTAACACCCAGTACCTTTAAAATATTTTTCTGCTTATCAATTTTTTGATTTTTTATTTGGTAAGGTTTTAATGCAGTCGCGGCAAATGTTAAACAAAAACTGCAAATTAAACATAATCCGGCCGCAAATAAAAAAGGTCGATTAGATAACATTGGGAATCCTCTTTTTCACTTTATTTTCGGCCACATAATAATCAATCAAGGGCGCAAAAATGTTCATCAATAAAATAGCTAACATAACACCTTCTGGATACGCTGGGTTCACGGCCCGAATAATGACTGTTAAAACACCAATTAAAAATCCATATATCCACTTTGACGTATTTAAATCCGGAGATGATACCGGGTCCGTGGCCATAAAAACAGCCCCAAAAGCAAACGACCCAATGACCAGATGCCATACTGGACTCACGGAAAGAAATGGAATCGTCGTATCTGTGGCCACCAAATTAAACAACCCTGCCATAGCCACCACGCCAATAACACAAGCAACCATGGTTCGCCAACTCCCCACCCCTGTACCAATAAGGATGGCCGCTCCCACCAGGCATAACAGCACGGATGTTTCCCCAATACTTCCAGGAATAAGCCCAATAAAACAATCCATGAGCGAAAACCCGGCGGATTCAATCGCCGCCATGGCATTATTCGGTTGCGATACATTGGCGACAATGCCCAATGGCGTTGCTGTAGAATACGAGGAAATAGGAGCGACTCCCGACATAAAAGATGTCCATACATTCCCGGACAAATAC